>JBFWRA010000048.1:0-10234 GCA_050249155.1 Isosphaeraceae bacterium
CACCCACCCCGCCGCCAGCCCGCCCGCCGCTCAAGCCTCCGCCCCCTCACGTGGTCATCGTGGGAGGTGGTCTGGCGGGTCTCGCCGCCGCGTCGGCGCTGGTGGACCGGGGGCTTCGACTCACCCTCCTGGAGAGCCGTCCGCGCCTGGGAGGACGGGCCAGTTCGTTCAGCGACCCCGTGACCGGTGAACTCGTCGACAATTGTCAGCATGTGAGCATGTCTTGCTGTACGAATCTCGCGGATTTCTGCCGGCGAGTGGGACTTCAGGGGTCGTTTCATCGCGAATCGGAGATCGTGTTCCTGGGCGAGGACGGGCGCGTGTCCAGGCTTGGGGCGGGGCGACTTCCCGCGCCGCTGCACCTGGCCGAGAGCTTTCTTGGAGCGAGCTATCTGACCGCCGCGGAAAAGCTGCGGGTGGCCTACGGGCTGGTTCGACTGATCGCGATCGGCGATCGTACCCTGGACCAGCCGCTCCAGGACTGGCTTCTTGAACACGGTCAGACCGAGGGGACGATCGAGCGGTACTGGGCACCCGTTCTGATCTCCGCGCTGAACGAGCGTCTTGGCCAGATGGACGTGCGCCACGCCCGGAAGGTGTTTCTCGACGGCTTTCTTCGGAACCGAGACGGATTTCAGTTGGAAATCCCGCTGGTTCCACTTGGGGAACTTTACGGTCGCCGGCTGGAATCCTGGCTCGACGCGAGGGAGGTCGACGTCCGACTCACCACCGGGGTCCGACGAATCGAACTGGACGTGGAAGGGGCCGTCACCGGCGTAACCTTGAGGAGCGGGGAGAAAATCCAGGCCGACTTCGTGGTGCTGGCGGTTCCGTTCGATCGAATCGAGGGATTGCTCGGTGACGAGGAGGTGGGGCGACTCCCGAGTCTCAACCGCCTGGGAGAGTTGCGGGCCTCGCCGATCACGGGCGTCCACCTTTGGTTTGATCGACCCGTCTGCCCATATCGTCACGTCGTGACGCTGAACAGGACGATCCAGTGGGTCTTCAATCACACGGCGATTCAAGGACGACGCCCCGGAGACGCCGAGGCGGGCGAATACCTCCAACTCGTCATCAGCGCCTCGTACGACCTGCTGGGTCTGAGCAAGGAATCGATCCGCGATCGGATGCTCGGTGAACTGGCGGAGATTTGGCCCGAGGTCGGCTCGGCCCGATTGCTGCGTTGGTGGGTGGTGACGGAGCACGGGGCGACGTTCGCGGTGCGGCCCGGAGTGGATTCCCTGCGCCCTCCCCAGCGAACGGCGATCGACGGCCTGTTCCTCTCGGGGGATTGGACCGCCACCGGCTGGCCCGCGACGATGGAAGGGGCCGTTCGGAGCGGTTACCTCGCCGCGGAGCAGGTCCTCGTCGATCTGGGTCGTCCAGTGCCACTGGTCGCGCCAGGGTTGAAGCCCGGCCGGCTCGCGAGGTGGCTTCTTGGTTCTCCCGCCGAGCATCGAGACTGGCGGAACGCGATCCCCGCTCAATCACCGACGGTCTGAGGTGCCAGCGCATCACCCGGCTTTCCTTGATCCAACGAGTCTCGCCGGGGGGAGGTCGGGATCGACACATTCGGTGCCGAGCTTCCCGAAGTGTTCTAGACTGGAAGTGTCTAGGACTGTTGAGAAACGGATTGCACACCACCTGGAGGGCCGGGGCGTCCTGATGGGAGAGTTCCCGTCGGCCTTGAGCGAGGAGTGTGCGTGACCCGTTCGCGAACCGATCGAAGCGACGAGGAGTCGCGGGTGCGACGGACGACACCCCCATGGTGGGAGAATCCCGATGATCGTCGAGGATCGCCTTGAGAATCGGAGGTCGTGCCGCTACGACGCGGTGCGTTCCGCCGTCTATCTCGGTTGGTGGGAGGAGCCCGATTTTCGCTGCTGCGCGGCGGAGTTGAGGAACTTGAGCCAGGGGGGCGCGTTGATCGACGTGCCGATTCCCCCTCCGCAGGACGCCGTGCTCTACCTGTGCATGGGAGAGTCGGCGACGGCCCACTGGACGGAGGCGGCCGTCGTCTCCGTGACCAATCCGAGGGATCGTGTCTACCGAATCCGCCTGGCGTTCAGTGAGACGTGTCCTTACGAGATGTTCAACCTGGCCGTGTTCGGAATATCCGGTGAAATTTGAGTTTCGAGCCATCCCTCGTCGAGGTCCGAGCGACGAGGGTTCACGCCCGTTTTCTGGTGCGGGTCGGGGACGAGCGACTCGGGCCGAGGGCATGAGCTAGGGTTCTCATGTCTGTGAATTCGCGCCGGGTTCCATCAACCCGACGCGTCGACGTGATCGAGGGGACACGGGCGGCGTAAGCCAAGTCCTCAGGAAGTCCGAGGCCCAGGACGAGTGGACCCCAATGGAACACCGACAGCTCCCTCTTGGAACGCGAGAGACCAGGTTCTTGACCCTGGCCCTTTTCACCGCCTGCATCGCCGCGTGTGAAATCTCTCAGTTCGCGTTCGTCAGGCCCGTGTCGTCCCGGTCTTGGGGACGGGTTGATCTCGAATTGCTCGCCCAGTTCGCGCGGGATGGATCGTCGAGCCGCCAATCCTCATCGCCCACGCCGCCGATCAACGCTCTGACTTGAACCACGATCAGCCAGCGTTTGACCACGCCCCGCCCCCGGTGGGGAGCCGTCGTCGCGCCGCGCCTCAATTCCATTCAACCTGGTCCAGATCGTCCGGCGGGAGGGACTATTCGGAGTAACCGGACTCGAATCAGGGTGAGACCGAGTCACGCGATTCCGGACCACGGCCTAGATTTGTGGTTGGAGGCGCGTCGAGGGCGGGCCTTTCGCAAGTCTCGGGTATCCACGAAGTGGCTGGTTGAACCGGCGATGACGGCGGCTCCCGAGAGATCGAACTGGCTCCTCTGGTGAAGGATTCGAGGCGCGGCGGCCCAACCGGCCGTGATGGAACCCCCCTTCCGCGATACTCACGAAGGCCGTTAACGAGGCGGGCGCTCACCCATGAAGGATAAAGTCCGGATCGTGCTGGTCGACCCGTCGGCGAAATCCCGGCAGGAGTTCCAGCGACAGCTCGGGTCGATCGGTGAAGTCGAGGTCGTCGAAGTCTGCGGCGCCTATCAGCCGGCGGTCAAGCGATTGGCCCATCACATGCCCAGCGTGGCGATTTTGGGCGTCGATGAGGACTTTGAAGAGGCTCTCGGGCTTATCGAAAACCTGTCCCAGAGTTATCCAGGGATCGCCCTTTTGCCCGCGGGGGGAGAAAAGGACGCCTCGGATATTCTGCGAGTCATCCGTGCCGGCGCGAGAGAGTATCTCCCGATTCCCTGCTCGACGATCGACCTGGTCGAGGCGATTCGACGCCTATGCCCAAAGGCTCAGCAAGGAGAACGAGGACCGAGAGGCCCCAGGGTGATCGCGGTGACCGGCGCGGCCGGGGGAGTGGGTTGCACTTCGCTGGCGGTGAACCTGGCGTCCAGTATTTCGAAGCTCTCGCAGTGCGACACAGTGATCGCCGACTTCGATTTGCTCCTGGGCTCTCTGGAGGAATGTCTGGCGGTCATCCCCGACAACTCCCTGGAAGTGGTGATCAAGAATATCGACGATCTCGACCCGTCGCTCCTGAAGCGATGGCTGCCGAGACATCAGAGCGGTCTCTACGTGCTTCCCCACCCGGTCTCGATGGAGGACGGCGCACGGATCGAGGCCGATCAGCTACGGCTGGTGCTGGATCTACTCAAGGAATCGTTCGAGACGGTCGTGGTCGACACCAGCAAGGGGTTGCAGGTCACCGACTTCGTCGCCTTTGAAATGGCCGATATCATCGTGGTGGTACTTCAGCTCAATGTGAATTGCACGCGAAACACCGTGCGACTACTCCAGTACCTCCGGATGTACGAAGGGCTGGCGGAAAAGATCCGACTGGTGGTCAACCGGCTGAACTCGCCCCTTTCGGAAATCAGCCTGAAGAAAGCCGAGGAGCTCCTGAAGTGCCCGGTCACCTGGCAAGTTCCCAACGCGACCTGGCTCTTCCGCCCCGGAAGGTCCCTCGGCGTGCCGATCGACGAGGTCGACGGGGGAGAGGGGAGCAAGGCTCACCAGGCCATGGTTGAGATCGCCAAGGCGCTCCAGCCGTTTCCCGTCGAACAGGTGCAGGAACGCCGCCGCCTTTTTGGCGCGTTCCGCTGACGCGGACCCGACGAGCGACTCCCGCCCCAGGGAGCGCTCCGCTCCGTCGATCACGACGCGCCGCACTGGATTCGGAACGGAACCCCGGTCCATAATGGGGAGCCGTCCGTCTCCGCGCCGTGAAGGCGCGGCCGTTGCCATTGTCAATCGATCGTCAGTCTCTCAGCCGATTCCCCTGCGACGACGGCCAGGGGTCGGACCGGACTGGTGCGTCCCGGGGCGTGGAGAAGCATCCGATGTTGAAGTGGGAATGGGGAACCGGTCTGGTTCTCCTTGTCGGACTCGTCGTTTCGGGTTGTGGTGAGCCTCCCGCGATCGTCCCCGCGGCTCCGCCGGGGGTCGACCCTCGGATCGCCTTTCAGAAAGAGCCCAAGGAAGGTGAGGCGGCCGAAGCCCTCGGCGAGTCGGCCGGTCAGGTCGCCGGATCGGCCGAACCCAAGACCATACCCGACCTTGAACCCGCCCCACCCACGGCCAAGGGGGAGGTCAAGACCACGGCGTCGGGTGTGAGCTATGAGACGGTCAAGGAAGGAACCGGGGCCGTCGCCAAGGCGGGACAACGAGTCGTCGTCCACTACACCGGGACGCTCGAGGACGGTAAGAAGTTCGATAGCTCGCGTGATCGGGGCGAGCCTTCCACCTTCTCGATCGGCGTGGGTGGCGTGATCAAGGGATGGGACGAGGCCGTTCCTGGAATGAAAATCGGTGAGGTCCGAAAGCTCAAGATTCCCCCGAACGCGGGTTACGGCGCCCAGGGGCAACCCCCCTCGATTCCGCCAAACGCCACGCTCCTGTTCGAGATCGAGTTGGTGGACGTCAAATGAAAGGGCGTCGGGCGGCCCGGGATGCGAGGGCCGCCCGTCCAACGACCCGTCAGTAATGAAATCCGTTCCCGCGCAGGTGGACGAATGGCTCGGGCGCGGAGTCGAACACCCGCCCCGCGACGACCCGGCCGAGGAAGACGCGGTGGTCCCCCGAGCCGACCTCGCCGACGACCTCCGCGTCCAGGAAACCCAGGGCGTCCGCGAGGACCGGGCCTCCCTCCGCGGTGGAATCCTCGCGCAGCGGCACTCCATCGAAGGCGGGCTCGTTCGGTCCAAATCCCTTCGCGAAATGACGGAGCAGGGGCTTGCTCCCCTGGGCGAGTTGACTGAGTGTGAAGCGGCCCGAGGCCGTGATCCAATCGGCCACGAACCGCTGCCGCGCGACGGCCACGGTGACCATCGGCGGGTCGAAGCCCGCCTGCTGGACCCAACTCGCCAGCATGCCGGTCGCGGTGCCGCCACTTCGAACGGAGAGGATGTAAAGGCCGCTGGGGATGCGACCCAGGGCGTGGCCCAGTGGGGTTCGATGCGATTCAGTCGTCACTGTGGTCCTCGGACGGTCCAGGCCGGTCGAGCCGGCGGGCAGGGGATTGCCGCGCGATTCCGCTTGGGATACTCTCCAAAGAACGCTCCGTCATCAGGGCCGCGCCTGGCGTGGTCGGGACGGAAGTCGGACCGGACCTTCGTCCGGTATCGACGACGAGTCACTTGCGGGTCGTCACGAAGCGGGCGCTTCGCGTCGATCGCAACCCACCCTGGCGGCGGAGGACCGGTCCGCTCCTCCACGCGACCGATCGAGGATTCGAATGGCGAAGGTCTCGGCCACTCCCAAACTGTCGACGATGAAGTACCGAGTCGTCAAGCCGCTAGGCAACGGCGCGGGGAGCACGATCCTTGAGATCAGTGATAAAACCGCCGGCGGAAAGCGCTACGCGCTCAAAGTCGTGAAGCGTCAGGATGCCGACGACGACGTCTACATCGAACAGGCCAGGACCGAGTACGAAGTCGCGCAGAAGCTCAATCACCCCGCGATCGCCCGGATCTACGACCTCCGGCAAAAACGCTCCTGGTTCCGGCTCTCCGGGGTCGAACTCTTGATGGAGTACGTCGAGGGGAAAACGCTCGACGAGATCGAAGCGCCCGATATCAATCAGCTTTTGCTGATGTTTTGTCAGGTCGCTTCGGCGCTGTCGCACATGCACCGCCGGGGCGTCTTTCATGGCGACATGAAGCCTCAGAACATCATGCTCTCGAAGACCGGCCAGGTCAAATTGATCGACTTTGGCACATGCTGGATCCGCGGGCAGAACAAGGATCGCGTTCAGGGGACGCCCCAGTACATCGCTCCGGAGACCGCCTCGGAAAAAATCGTCGACGCCAGGTCCGACGTGTACAACCTCGGCGCGACGATGTACCGCATGTTCACCGGACGATTCGCGAACCAGGGGATACCCAAGCCTGGTGAGACCCGCAAGATCCCCGCCCCGACTCAGCTCAACAAGAAGATCCCCGCTCAGCTGAGCGAACTGATCATGGCTTGCCTGGACCTGACTCCCGACAAGCGGCCAGGCAGCATGTTCGATATTCAACACAAGCTCGTCGAGATCGCCAAGTCACTCGGTCTGAGCCCCGAGGAGGATCTGAAGGGGTCCGACGACGACGAGGATTGACCCCCCGGCGATCGCGGGTCCAGTCGGGAATCATGCCTCAGTCCGGGGCGCGACGCGAGGCGAAGCCAGCCCCAGGCGGTCCGGCTCGCCTTGCGGCCCGCGGGGACTGGTTCTACCATGAGAAGGTTCGCCCTCCCGCGGGGGCGTCGGCCCTGAGCGTGTCGCGAGTTGGCAAGGAGCCCATGTCTTACAACGCCGCCAACCCCTTGATCGTCCAGGGCGATCGAACCGTCCTGCTCGAAGTCGAAAACCCACTGCATGCCGAGGCCCGCGACGCCCTCGCGCCGTTCGCCGAACTGGAGAAAAGCCCCGAACACATCCACACGTACCGGCTCACCTCACTCTCCCTCTGGAACGCCGCGGCGGCCGGGATGACCGCCGACGAGATGATCGAGGCGCTGGCGAGGTACAGCAAGTTCCCATTGCCGTTGAACTTGCCGGTGGACCTTCGGGAACTCGTGGGGCGGTACGGCAGAGTCCGGCTCCAGCGCATCGGCGGCGAGCTCCGCCTGATTTGCGAGGACTCGACGCTGCTCGAGGAACTCTCCCGACAGAAGGGGGTGCGCGACTACCTCGGCCAGCGTGTCGACCGCGTGAGCTTCTTCATCGAGGACGCCTTCCGTGGGGTCTTGAAGCAAGCCCTGATCGGGGTTGGATACCCCGCCGAGGACCTCGCGGGTTATACCGCCGGGGCCGACCTGGAAGTCGAGTTACGCGAACGGACACGAGCGGGGCTGGAGTTCAAGGTACGCGACTATCAGCGTGGGGCGGTCGACGCCTTCCACGCCGGTGGCGACGTGAGGGGGGGGTCCGGCGTGATCGTCCTCCCCTGCGGCGCCGGTAAGACCATCGTCGGAATCACCGCGCTGTCGTTGCTGAAGAAAAGCACCCTGGTCCTCACCACCAGCACCACCGCCGTTGAGCAGTGGCGTCGTGAAATCCTGGACAAGACCGACCTCGCCGACGAGATGGTCGCCACCTATACGGGAGACTCCAAGGAGATCGCGCCGGTGACGCTGGCGACCTACCAGATCGTCACCTACCGCCCGAAGAAGGACGGTGACTTCCCCCACTTCTCGCTTTTCAATCAGCGCGATTGGGGGCTGATCATCTACGACGAGGTCCACCTTCTGCCCGCGCCCGTCTTCCGGATCACGGCCGACATCCAGGCGAGACGACGCCTTGGTCTGACCGCCACCCTGGTTCGCGAGGATCATCGCGAGGAGGACGTGTTCAGCCTGATCGGGCCGAAGAAGTACGACGTGCCCTGGCGCGTGCTCGAGTCTCGCGGTTGGATCGCCGAGGCGCAATGCCACGAGATCCGCACCGGGATGCCCAACGAGGCCCGGATGGAGTACGCCGTGGCCGAGTGGCGCGACAAGTTCCGACTGGCCAGCGAGAACCCCGTCAAGGACGACCTGATCGAACTCCTGCTCGACGCACATGACGGATCCGACGATCGCGTGCTCATCATCGGTCAATATCTCAAACAGCTTCGCCGGATCGCCAATCGGTTCGATCTGCCGCTGATCACGGGACAGACCCCCAATAGCGAGCGCGAGGACCTGTACGGCCGCTTTCGTCGAGGAGAGCTCAAGCGGCTGGTGCTCTCGAAGGTGGGAAACTTCGCGATCGACCTTCCCGACGCCAACGTGATGTTACAGGTCTCCGGCACGTTCGGCTCTCGACAGGAGGAAGCCCAACGACTCGGCCGAATCCTTCGGCCCAAGCCCGGGGAAGTTCCCGCGAGCTTCTATACCCTTGTGACCCGAGACACCCGAGAAATGGACTTCGCTCATCACCGCCAGCTCTTCTTGACCGAGCAAGGATATAGCTACGAGATTCTCGACGAGTCGGAACTCCCCGACCATCTCGAAGTGACCCGCGGCGGGCAGGCTTCCCGATCCTCGGGTCGTTGAGGAATGGAATGACCAGGCCATCGGGTCGGATCCCTGTGAAGCTTCACAAGCAGGTCGCGTTGGTCCGAGTCTCGGAGCCAATGGTGGCTGAGGAACTGCTGGCGCGCAAGGGACTCGCCCGGATGATCGTCGGTCGGCTCTCCGAAACGGTGCTCCTGGTTCGTCCCGAGGACGAGGAAGCCCTGCTCGACGAGTTGAAGCGTTCCGGACATACGCCCAGAATCGTTCGCTGAGGCCGCCCCCGCCGTGCGTTGAATCGGGGGGAAGATGGATGGACCTGGCCATGGGCCCGGGTTCACGCGCGCGGTCGTTCCGATGGGGGAGTCGCGAGGTGATGACCGAGGATTGGAGTGAGGTGGACGACGAGTTCGACCCGGTCGCCAGCGACGTCGGCCCGACGCTACTCGACCGAAACTCGAGCCCCCTGGAAGATTACCGCGAGGCCCTGGGTCGTCGGCAACGTGTTCGGCTCACGGCCCTCGTCAACGCGCTGGGCCTCGGACCCCAGGTCCAGGCGACGACGGCCGAACTCGCGGCGTTATTGACCGAACGCATCGCCGAGCCGGGCATGGCGAGTTCCCTGATGACGGGCCTTTCCTTCGGTCCGCTCGCCGCGTTGGGCCTTTTCGCGTTGACCGAGGCGCGGGTCTGGCCCCTTCCGGGGCTGACCCACGCCCTGGGTTGTCTGGGAGTCGACGGCAAGGCCGCCATCGCCACCCTGGAGAGTCGGGGGCTCGTCGCGATTCGGTCGGAACCGGAGACCGTGGGTGCCGAGTCCAGGGTCGTTCCGCACCCCGCCGCGGTCTCCGCGGCCAGAACGGTCGTTCCCGACGGCTCCGCGATTCCCCTGGCCGGCCCCGTTCGTCTGGAGCGTGAAGCCGACGGCCTGGAACCCATCCTCCGGTTGGCCGTCGTCTGGCAGCGCGTCTCGGAATCGCCCTTGAGACAGACTCAGAATGGAGCCTTCTACAAGCGGGACCGGGAGCGTTTGGAGGACGACACGGCCGTGGCCGGTCCGATCTCGGACGCGCTCGAACCACTGCCGGACATGCCCGCGCTCTGGCTTTCGCTGGCGAGGCGGGTGGGTCTTCTTGAATCCGAGCCAGGGTCGGATCGCGTGGCCGCGGCCTCCCCGGAGTTCTGGGCGGAGAACGCCTATCACCTGCCTCAAATGATCGCATGCCGTTGGCTTTCACTCTGGACCTGGCACGAGCAAGGAGGGATGCGGCGGGAAGGGGCCGAGGTCTCCCTGGCGTTTCCGTTCACCCGAGGTCCGGTCCTGCTCTGGCTGGCGTCCCTTGGTACGGAGGACTGGGTCGCCACCGAGGATCTGGCGGCCTTCCTGAGGGAACGTGATCCCCGATGGGACCGACCGGCCTTCCAGGGGCCCTCCAGCCTCTCCGAGATCGTCCCCGGTCGAACCCACCCGAACCGTCGAGGCAAGACGTCCCCCGCGGATTCCTCCGAGAGCGCTTCGGCCCTCGACGCCATGCTCCTGGGAATGGCCTATCAGCTTGGTCTGGTTCGCGTGGCGGAGGAGGTCTCCTCGGGTCGTCGAGTCGTGAGGCTCACGACGCTGGGGAGGTATCTACTGGCCCTGGGCCCACCGCCCGCGCCCCGGCCCTCTTATGATCATTTTTTGTTCGTCCAGCCGAGCTTCGAGGTGATCGC
>JBFWRA010000049.1:0-10179 GCA_050249155.1 Isosphaeraceae bacterium
AAATAACCATCACGAAAAAAGGCGCTCATTGCTTCTCCCGACGGCTCGACTTGAACATGCCCAGCATCCGGTCGGTGATCAGGAAACCGCCGACCACGTTGCTCGTCGCCGCGACGATCGCGATGGTCCCCAGGACCGTCGCCACCGGACCCTTGCCCGCCCCGACCAGAAGGATCGCGCCGACCACCGAGATCGCGTCCAGCGCGTTGGTCAGCGACATGAGCGGGGTGTGCAACAGCGGAGAGACCCGCCGGATCACCTCGAAGCCGATGAAACCCGCCAGCATGAACACGTACAAGCTTGTGACGAAATCCACCTTCATGCCACTCCCCCCAAGGACTCCAGCGCCCGGGGGTTGACGACCTCCCCGCCGCGCGTCACCAACGTCTCCCGGATGATCTCGTCCCCCTGGTCTTGCCGGATCGTCCCGTCCTTGACCAGGTGAATGAGGAACGCGCTGAGATTCTTCGCGTAAAGCTGGCTCGCGTGGAACGGCACGGTCCCCGCCAGGTTGTAACGGCCGACGAGCGTCACCCCGTGCTCGACGACCGTGTGCCCCCCCTTGGTCAATTCGCAGTTCCCCCCGCGCTCCGCGGCGAGGTCCACGATGACCGAGCCAGGGGCCATTCCCTGGACCATCGCGCCGGTGACCAGCACCGGCGACTTCTTTCCGGGCACCACGGCCGTCGTGATCACCACGTCGCTGGCCGCCACCGCGGCGGACAGCATCTCACGCTGGCGACGGTAAAAGGTCTCGTCCTGCGCCCTGGCGTATCCCTGCGCGTCCTGCGCGTCGGACACCTCGATCGGAAGTTCGACGAACCGGGCGCCCAGGCTGAGCACCTGTTCCTTGGCGGCGGGCCTCAGGTCGTAGGCCGAGACGATCGCGCCCAGCCTCCTGGCCGTGGCGATCGCCTGGAGCCCGGCGACCCCCGCCCCGATCACGAGGACCCGGGCCGGGGTCACCGTCCCCGCGGCCGTGGTCAGCATCGGAAAGAACCTCGGCAACGTCTCCGCGGCGATCAGGACCGCCTTGTAGCCGGCGACGGTCGCCATGGTCGACAGCGCGTCCATGCTCTGCGCCCGGGTGGATCGGGGCATCAGCTCGACGGCGAAGGAGGTCACCCCCCTGTCGGCGATCGTCTTGACGGTCTCGGGCGACGCCAGGGGCCGGAGAAAGCCGATGAGCGTCTTGCCAGGCCCGAGCATGGCGAGGTCGTCCAGGCCGTTCAGGTCGTTCGCTCCCGGGCCAAGCACCTGGACGACGATCTCGGCGGCCTCGAAGACCCCCGCGCGTCCCTCGACGATCCTGGCTCCCTTGGCGGCGTAGTCGGCGTCGGGGTATCCGGCCAGCGCCCCGGCGCCGGCCTCGACGACGACTTCGAGGCCGGCCTTGACAAGTCCGGGGACCACACCTGGCACGAGGGCCACGCGCCGCTCGCCCGGGTAGATCTCCCGAGGGATTCCCACGATCATCGCGAAAGCTCCGGTCGCCCGTCGATCACCTCCCTCCCCGAGGATCGGGAAGGCCGGGGCCCTCATCGGCCCACAACAGGGTAACGATCGAAGGTCGCGGCGAACATGGTGTAGCGCTCACGATCAGCGACCGAGCGACGCCTCGCGAGGTTCCATTCGGCTCGGCGCGACTTCGCCAGCGTGACCCCGCCTCATGGGATCCATTGATAGGTCACGAACGCGATGGACCGTCCGTCGGGAGACCAGCAAGGAACGTTGATCGTCCCCTGTCCGCCGAGGAATCGTCCCAGGACGTCGATCTTCCTGGTCGCGAGCGTCATTCGACGGAGGGTCACGTCCTTGTCCGCCGGGTGGCCGGCGACGTCCTTCTCGTATGACAGGAAGACCAGGAAACGGCCGTCGGGCGAGGGATGGGGGAACCAGTTCTGAAACTCGTCGGTCGTGACCGGCTCTTGCGCGCTCCCGTCGGCCTTCATTCGCCAGATCTCCATCGTGCCGGAGCGGTCGGAGTTGAAGTGGATGAACTGGCCGTCAGGAGAGTATTCCGGGCCGTCGTCCAGCCCCCTGGCCGTGGTCAACCGGGTTTCCGCTCCCCCTTCCGCGGGGATGGAGTAGATATCGAACTCGCCGTCGCGCTCGCCGCAGAAGACCAGTGTCTTACCGTCGGGCGACCAACCATGCCAGTAGGACGGGCCGGTCGGCGTGACGAGCCTGGGCGTGCCGCCGGTGACTGGCAGCGTATAGATGAGCGACCGTCGGGTTCCTTGCGACTGGTCGCTGATCGCCAGCGTGGTCCCGTCTGGCGAGACGCCGTGGTCGTTGTTGCATCGCGTGGCGAAACCGGTGTCGATCACCTTCGGTTCGCCCCCCTTGACGGGCACCTGATAGATGCGACCGCCACTATTGAAAATCAAGGTTTGACCGTCGCGCAGCCAGTTGGGCGCTTCGATCCGATCGGGCGAAACATGAACCACGCGACGATCCATCGATGACAGATTCAGCGTCTCCAGCGTGCTGCGCAAGGTCGGTTTTCGGTCCGTGGCGGGGAACGTCGTGGTCAGTTCCACGTTCGAGAAGATCGCCGTCTCGGTCGCGTCCTTCTCGTGAGAACAGACCCCGATGCCGACGTAAAACGGCTCCTCGAAGGTGATCCGCGTCGCCGCTCCCGAGAACCTCGGCTCCTCGCCGGACGTCGCGAGCGAAGCCCAAACGTACTCGCCCCGTTTTTCGAGACGGAGTCGACGAGGGGCGGACACGTTGGCCTGAATCTCACGCGTCAGGCCCCCCCTGGCCTCTCGAAACTGAAGCGAGGTCAGACCGTCGCCGTGCAGCGCGACGTCGACGTACGCCGAGTCGGGGTCGAGACCTTGCCGGATCATCAGGCAGGCTTTCCGGTGCGGATTCACGCCCTCGCCGACGAACGAGACGTCGGCCGAGAGCTTCAGGTCCCCCCTGGCTTTCTTCCAGGCGAAGTGAAACGCGTCCTTGTTGAACCACATGTTCTCGCCGCTTCCCGTGACGACGTGGTCCCCCTTCCCGGCGTCGAAGCGGACCGTCCCTTCGCGCTGAACGTCGCCCAGGTCCCCGTGGCCCTCGAAGATTCCGACCGGATTCCCCGGCGCGGAGTCGGTGGGGGTCCGAGGGGCCGGCTCGCCGAGAAGCGACCGCTTGACCCAGACTCCAAAGTGCGGGGTGGGCGTGTATTTCCAGTCCGAGATCAGACAAGGCCCGGCGCGGTGGTGAAGGTCCCAGGCGGTCCAGGCCCAATCATGGTCATCCAATTCCTTGAGAATCCGTCGCACCCAGCGCTCGCCCGAGAGGCCCGCGCCTCCCTTTGGGTCGGAGCCGAACTCCGAGACGATCAGGGGGAGTTTCTTCGAGGCTTCCTCCATCCTGGCGACCCATCGCTCGACGGCGTCCCCTTTGAACGGATACGCGTGATTGGCGTAGATCACGCCGTCGCCGTTGGGATCGTCGAGCTGGCGTCCCTCAAGGATTCCCGAGAAATCATACGACCAGTCCAGACCGCCGACGATGACGACGTTCCTCGCGCCGGTGGCGCGCACGGTCTCGAGCATCGCCCGCATTCCAACCGCCTCGAAGCTCGTCTCCCGCTTCGTCCTGGGGTCCTTCTCGGTGACCATGCCTCCGTTCAACCAGACGTCCCAACCGACGTCGTGAGGCTCGTTATACAGGTCGAAGATCACCGCCGGATGGTTCTTGTATCGGCTCGCGGCGTCGGTCCAGAACGTGAGGCTGTTTCGATCGGGCATCACGTGCTGACCGATCCGCTGGCCCCACTCCCCGGCGTTGGACCAATGAAGATCCAGAATGACGTAACGGCCCTGGGACGAGCAGATCTCCACGATCTCATCGACGAGCGCCCGATACGCCGTTCCGCCGTCGGATCGCTCCGGCGCCTTTCCAAACCAACGGTCCTGCGACAGGGGCAAGCGAACGTGATTGACGTTCCAGTCTCGAATGGCCGTCCGCACGGTCTCGACGACGCGCCCCTCGCCGTCGCTCGTCCATTCGAGGGAGGCGACGTTCACGCCTCGCAGGCGCACGGGTTCGTCTCGGCTATTGAGCACCCGAGTTCCGACCACCCTCAGGGGAAGGGGCGTCGATCCCGGCGCGCGCGCCGCCGGTTCCTGGCCCCGCGCGACCATCGGAGCGCCGCTGGCGAGAACCATCGCTCCGACGCTCAAAACCATCGCCACACGTCTCATCGCGGGTTCTCCTTGAGGCGATTTTCGAGGTCCCCGAGCATCCTGGCCACGTTCATGAGCGCTCTGGCCGTGTGATAGTTGGCCTTCCACTGGGTCGCCTTGCGACCGTCGCCGATCAATCGGCCCTCCCGGGTGACCTCGCCGTACCATCCGCCGCGCTGGGAATCGATCTGGTGGTTCTCGATGAAGTCCCACTGCCTCAGGAAGGCTTCCCAGTAGCGATTGGTCTGATCTCCATACTTCGAATGAAACAGAAGCAGCGTGTTCAGTCCCTCGGCCTGGGTCCACCAGACCTTGGTCGTGTCGTAGGCCCGTCCCGCGAAGACGTCCCCCTTGTCGTAAAAGCCCCCGAACTCGTCGTCCCAGCCCCAGTCGAGGGCGTGGTCGACCAGCATCCTGGCCATTCGCCAGGTCTTCGGGTCGTCGGGCGTTCCCAGGGCCTCGGCGGCCTCGACCAGCAAGTAGGCCGTCTCGACGTCGTGCCCGAACGAGTCGTGCGCGGGGGTCGCTCGCCAGTCGCGAGTCAGATAAAGGTTGAGCGCCCCGGGCTCGACCGCGATCCGGTCGCGGACCAGCGCCAGGACCTCGCCGAGCCTTTCCTTGACCAGTTCCCTCGGCTCGACCTTCGAGAACTCGGCGATCGCCTCAAGAAGATGGATATGGGAATTCATCGACTTGAAGCCGTGGTAGACTCCCAGCCGGTCGGTTCGCCCCGAGCCTGGAGGCCGCGCTTCCCATTGAAGGATCGGCGTTCCCTCGCGAGTCAACGCCTCGAAGTAACCGCCGTGCTCCGGGTCGCGCGCGTGCTTCTCCAGCCAGTCGAAGGCGTCCCGAGCCACGCGCAGGGCGCGTTCGTCACGCGAGACCTCGTACGCCTCGCTGGCGGCGTACAGGACGAAGGCCGTCCCGTAGACGTGCTTCTCATCGCCGAGTTTTTGATCGACCCGACCCCTGGGGTCGAGCACCCAATGAAAGCCGCCCCCCTGGCGATCCCGCATCACGGTATCGAGGTACTCCACGCCGTAGCGGGCGTACTCGAGATACTCCTGGCGACGCCTCTCGGAATGCGACGCGAAGGCCGCCGCCGTCCAGGTCATCCGCGCCTGGTAGACCAGGAATCGATTCTCGTCGGGCGAGGCGGACCAGTCGCGATCGAAGTTCTGGTGGAATCCTCCCAGTGTCTTGTCGATGGCCTGGGGGTACCAGTGCCGGGTCAGCTCCTCTTCCAGCAGGCCCTCGATCCGTCGTCGGAGTTCTTGAACCTGGCCTTTCGACGGGGGTTGACCCGCCTCGACGTCGTTCGGGACGAACGCACTGAGAAAAGCCGTCGCGAGCAGGACTCTCGACGCCGGCGCGAGGCCACGGTGGATACGCATGGGAATGGCTCCTGATCGCCCAGGCGACGAGCGGCGCGGTCACGGAAGGTCGCCCGCATCATACACCAGGGGGGAGGCGGGGTGCCCTCCCCCGCCGCCGCCAGGAGCCGTCACGCGAATCAAGGGGTCGGTGCGCTGGCCCTCGTGGTCCCATCGGACAGCGCGTCCGCATGCAGCAGGAGGACAAGCGACTGTTCCAGCTCCGCGGGCTTGAATCCGAACGGGCCCCTGCCGCTCTTGTAGGCGACCTTTCCTTGCCGGTCGATCAGGTAGAGCCGGCTTGGCATCCCGCTGTAACGGGCGCCCACGGTATCGTCGATCGTGTCGACCAGCATGGGAAACCCAAGCTTGAGCCGCGCGCCGCAGGTTTGCGCGACTTTCACCCGCTCCTCGTAGGTTTGGGGCTGGGCCAGCGCGACCTCGACCCGGTCGTTGCTCTCCATCCGCCAGCCGTCGGTCGGATGCGCCTCGCGAACGTAGACCATCACGAAGGTCGCGCGGTCCTTGTAGTTCTGGTACAGTTTTTCGACGTTGCCGGCCTGGCTTCGGAACGGCCCGCAGGTGAAGTTGCCGAAGACCAGCACGACCGGCTTCGGGCCGACCAGCGCGGAAAGGGTCACCTCGTCCTGGCCGTCGTTGGTCTTCAAGGTGAAGTCGGGGGCCGAGTCCCCCAGCGCCGGGCCTGGCTGAAGCGAGCCGATCTCCTGCCGGAACAGCCCACGAACCAGCGTCTCCACCGAGGGTCCTCCCGGCCGCTTGCCATCGGCGGCGGCCGCGGGGCGGGCCGGCGTTCGGATGGCCTCTTGAAGGTCCGAGAGGGAAAGGAACCCCTGGCCTCCGCTATCGGCCGCCTGGAAGAAGCCTTCCATCTCCTCCCGGGTCACCTTGCCGTTGCCGTCGCGGTCGGCCTGATAGAACAACATGGCGCCCGGCGACGGGGTCAGGGCGTGCGGGGAGAAGTCGAAGTCCGCTCGGGTCAAGGCACGGTCGCGGTCGCGGTCCAGTCGGGCGAAGTCGGCCGCGGACCCGGAGAACTCCTCCCGGCTGATCTGGCCGTCCTTGTCGCGGTCGAGCCGCTCAAGAGTCGCCTCCCAGCCGAATCGCGTTTGCGCCACCGCCCTTCGAAACCAGCCGTCCTCCGGCCCAAGCTGGCTCCCCTGAAGGATGTCGGCCAGCATGTCGACCCATTCGGGACGATCCGGGAACGTGTCGTCGAGCGCTTTGGTGATCGCCTCCCGGGAGGGGCGTTCGCCCTCGGCCTTGCCGGGCTTCGTCTCCTGGGAGCGCGCCGGCCCCGACAGGATCAGGACCAGGGCGCATTGGGCGATCCCAAGAACCACGCGACGAGAACGGCCGATCGTTGGACGCGTATCATTCATGTGAGGTCTCTTTTTAAGGGAAGATCGATGAATCAGGGGCGTGAGTGACGTCGGAACGGAATCAGCGCGACACCCAGGCCGAGCCCGAGTGACAGGGCCACCAGCATCGTGCCCCAGCCTGGCATGCGCATCCCCAGCACGGAGACCCCGGGCGAGCCTCTCGCATGCGTCCGCAACGCGGAGAACCATGACTCTGGACGGCTGTTGAGTTCGACGCAGGCGACCGCCGGGAGCAGCATGAGGGCCGTGAGAAGGACGAGGACCGTGACCTGCCACAACGCGAGCCGACCGCGACGACCGACCAGAAAGCCCAACACCGCGGGAACCGCGATGAGCGACAGGTGGAAGAACACCCAGGACAATAGTCCCTCGTAAGCGGTGAAGATCATTAGACCCATCCTCCTCCAAGCCGTCCGACCCGGCTCGCGGATCCACCGCGGGCGGATCGCGCCTCGCGAGGGGTCCCCGACTCCCGGTCACTTCCCCGGGTTCGTGCCGGAGGTGGGCTTGGGGGGAATGAAGTTCGCATTCTTGAACACGTTTTCACGTTCCAGGGGAAGTTGGAACGCGTCGGCCACCCGGGTCATGTAATGACAGCGGCTGGCCCACCAGATCACGTCCAGCGCCCGCTCCTGGCCAAAATGCGCGACCAGGGCGGCGCGATCGTCGTCGTCGATCGTCCAGGGATTCAGTGAGAGCTTTCTGGCGAAAAAGTACCCGGCGCGTTCCCAGGGGGGCAGGGACGACCAGTCTCCCGAGGCGAGCATCCGAGCGCGTGCTTCCAGGGCGTTCTTGTCCAGGCCCGCGACCGCGAGCAGCATTTCGCAATGCCCCATTCAGTAGAAGCAATCGATCGTGCGGGTGACGACCCAGAACAGACTCTCCTCGAACACTCGATCCTGTTTCGCCTCCTCGCCGAAGGCCCGGGTGCACGCCGACCACGCCGAGGCGAGCTCCGGCTGGTAGGTCGCGCAGACCAGGCTCCAACGGATCTTGACCTCGGCCTTGGGTTTGGGCGCTCCGGCCGGAAGTTTCTTCAAGAATTCCTCATAGCTCGGCACGCGAATCCGTTCGCCATTTCGGCGCTGGGATTCCAGGTTCGTCTGAAGGGCGTCGAACCCCAACGCGTGCCAGCGCGGGTCGTCCAGCAGCGTGGGGACGTCCGGCCCCCGCCGGTCCTCGGGGCGAGCCCGCGGGGGGACCTTGGGGGCGGTCCCCTTTCGAGAGAACCGCACCTCGACGGGTGGCATCGGGCCTTCTGGCTCCAGAGGAACCCCCAGGGCCAGCAGGAGCCTGTCCTGAAAGTTGGCGTACGCCAAGCACAGGACCATCGCGACGAGCTTCCGCTCACCGTGGGCGTTTCTCAGCGCGGCGACCTGGTCATCGGTGACGGCGCTGGCGTTCAGGGTCATCGTTCTGGCGAATTCCAGCGCCTGGTGATTCGGTGCGGGCCAGTGGTCGGGGCCTCGCTTCAGATCGGCGATCTGGTCGTCGGTCTGACCGGCCCGCCGGAGGTCCGCCTCGGCGGTCGCTCGGGCGTACTCGCAGCGGTTGGCGACCGCGGCGACCCAGCGCATTTGACCCCGAAGGACCGGATCGATCTCATTCCTGGTTCGGTGCAGCCAGTCCAGTTCGAGCATCGCCGCGGTGGTCCTGGGCAAGGCGTCGGCGGTCCGGAGCGCCCAGGCGGGCAAGGGCTGGCCGCCCCCGGATTCGACCGGGGGGAGACGTTCCCAGCAGGCCGCGACGCTCAGCGGCTCGCCGAGGGTCCCGGCGGTCGCCGCCGAGACCCAAAGCGCTCCACAAAGCGGAACCAGCGACGGGAAGAGGCGGAATCGCGTCGATCGACTCATGATGGCCTTTCACCCGTGAGAGAAAGCGGAACGGTCAGGGGAAGTCTCGGAAAACCGTGACGGCCGGGCTGGTGCCGACGACGTACGTCACGTTCTTCTTGACCTCCTTGCCTTGCGGAGTCTGGAGCGTCAGCTGGACCGGAACCCGAAGGTTGACGTCGTTGAGTTTCCCCTCCCCCTCGACCTCGTAGGACACGAGCTTCAATCCCGCCAGCCAGTCGAGATCCTGGGCGACGACACTGGGAGAGCCGGCCTGAAGGGAGTCGATCGGCTCTCCCTTCTTCCAGGCTTCCAGGGTGATCCGAAGCGCCTCTCGGGCGACCGGGGGATCGACCGCCCCGGCGGCACCCTGGTCGGAGCATCCTGGCGCAAGCGCCAGGACCAGGAGCGCCGTGGCCGTCGAACGTCGAATCGTCGTGAGAGTCCAGAATCCCTGGGTCTTGATCTCAATACGCGTCGGCACTGATCACCTCCCCACCCGAGATGGTCCCCAGCGCCCGCCAGACCGAGACGTTGACCGTGTCCTTGGCGAACCGGACCGACCCGTCCCCCATCAGCAGGTTGACCCCCCCGGGGTGCCTGCTGCTGGCGGGCATGACCGCCCGAAGCGCCGTGAAGAAACCGCAAGAGCGGGTGTTCGGCGTGGAGACGTGCTGA
Source organism: Isosphaeraceae bacterium (assembly GCA_050249155.1). Taxonomy (GTDB): domain Bacteria; phylum Planctomycetota; class Planctomycetia; order Isosphaerales; family Isosphaeraceae; genus JBFWRA01. The sequence goes on from JBFWRA010000049.1 coordinate 9,471, forward strand.
AAGACGTGCTGCCCGTTGACCCAGGGCGCTCCCATGAACAGGGGGAATTGATTGCTCAGGCTGTTCACGTTGACGGCCAGGCAGAGCGCGACCGCGTCATCCGGGGTCGTCGGGGCCGCCGGAGAGAAAAACACGTCGGTTTTCGGGCTGATCACCGAGTTGCTGCCGTCGGTCATCGAGCGCTCGGAGAAGAACCCGGTGTTCGAGAGGCCGTCGGTCACGGCGGAGAATCGGGTGGAGCTATTCCCGAAAAACGTGCCGTTGGGCGGTGCCATCGCCGCGTTCGGCCCACTGGCGGCCTGCCAAACGATCCCACTCCCCATGTCGGCCATGTAGTTGGTCTGGCCGCCGCTGGAGGGAATCGGGTTGGGAAGGTCCGACGGGCAGACGAACGAGTTGACGATCGCCAGTCGCGCGGTGTCGTTGGTGACGTGGTTCTGGGCCAGGGAGAAGTTCAGGGAGTGATACAACGGCGACTGTTCCATGTGCGGGAGCAACATGCTCAGCGCCGAGAACGACGTGACCTGATAGACCAGATAAGCGCCCGGCAGCGCCCCGACCTGGTCATGGTAATTGTGCGTGGCCAACCCGATCTGCTTCAGGTTGTTGACGCACTGGGCGCGCCTGGCGGCCTCGCGGGCGGCCTGAACGGCCGGCAAGAGCAGGGCGATGAGCACGGCGATGATCGCGATGACCACGAGAAGTTCGA
>JBFWRA010000050.1:0-10025 GCA_050249155.1 Isosphaeraceae bacterium
CTCGGTCTGCTCGTAACTCCATCCGTGGAGCCGCATGACCACGAGCATGCGGAGCACAACCTCGACCGGGGAGGCGGGGCGGCCGCGGGAGCGTGACCGGGGGGAGCGGCGGGCCAGGGCGGCGCGGACCGCCTCGACGACCTCGACGACCTCGTCGAGGTCGATCAGGCGGTCGAGGTGCTCGAGCCGCGGCTCGAAGCGGAGGCCGAGCCGGGGCACCAGGGCGAAGAGGTCGGCGAGGTCGTATCTAGTCATGAGCATAATGCGGCGCTGGATCGGTCCGGTCGGAGCGGTTCCTGAGCATGCCTCCAGCTTAAAAACAGCGGAGAAACAAGGCAATTTCGCGCCGCGAACTAGTATCACGCTGGGCCCCTTTAGGCGCTCAAAACGCCCCGGGGTGGGTCCGTTTCACGCGATCATTTCCACACACCCCTACTACTCGTGCCCAGAGCAGGCCATGTCGAGTAAATGAGTCATGGAGTCACACGATAAAATATCAGCGATGTTGACTCGCTTGCCTGCCTTGTCGATGAGTTCGATCGTGCTGAGGATCTCCAAGGAGTCCCACGTTTTTGGTGAGATCGCCTGCGATTCGGTCAATTCGTCGTCGGCCAGGATCTCTCGAAGCTTGGCCAGAAACACTGCGCGTTCCATTTCTCGAGGCCCCTTGAGTGAGCGTCACGAAGGCGTATCAAAACCCGCGGATGAGCGTCGCGGCCCAGGAATAACCGACTCCGAATCCGACCAGCATCACGAGGTCGCCAGGCCGGAGTTTCCCCTGGTCCCTGGCTCGATCCAGGGCGATCGGGATGGACGAGGAAACGGTGTTCCCCGTGTCCGCCAGATCGACGACGAATCGTTCCGGCGCGATTCCAAGCTTGTCGCGCAGGCGGTCGAGCATGAACTTGTTGGCCTGGTGAAATACGAACAGGTCAATATCATCGCGATGGAGGCCCGCCCGTTCGAGGAGTGTATTCACAGCGTCGGGGACCGCGCGAAGGGTGAAGGCGAAGACCTCGGGTCCATTCATGTAAAGGTCGGCAGGTGCCCTGCGATTCCCCGATTCGTCGACCGAGGCGACGCGCATCTCATCGGTCGCGGGCATCCGCAGCCCCCCCGCCGGAACGATCAGGTTCGGAGCGCCCAGTCCGTCGGTCCCGAAGACAAAGGGACCGGTCAGTTTTCCAGGCCCGTCCGTGCCGTCACCGTTATCGTCGCGGCGTACCCAGGTGACGGCGGCACCGTCCCCGAACAACACCCGAGTCCCCCAATCGCCGGGATTGATGAACTTGGTGTAGGTGTCCGCGGTCACAAGCAAAACATTGGTCGCGAGCCCCCCCTCGATCAACCCTTTCGCTAGCGCGAGACTATAAACATAACCGGAGCACCCTTGATTGACGTCGATGGAGGCACACGACTCGCGGAGCCCCAGACGAGCGTGAACAAGGCAAGCGGTCGTTGGCAGAAAGTGGTCCGGGGATTGCGTGCAGAACAGGAGGAAGTCGACGTCGGCGGGCGCGACGACACCCTGCTCGAACAAGGCCCGAGCGGCTCTGACTCCCAGATCGGAGGCACACTCGCCAGGAGCGCTCATCCGTCTCGCGATGATCCCGGTCTTGGACTCGATCTTCATCGCGTCCCATGCCGGAAATTCGTCCGAGAGCGCTTCGTTTGTCAGGGGGGTGGCCGGCAGGTGGTGGGCGATCCCCACGACCCTGGCACATGGCCGGTTCATGCTCGTCTCCCCTTCCGATTGTCAGGCTAATGAACGGCCCAGTTCCGCGAGTGCTTCGGTCCAAAGAGCGAGGAAGCGCGTCACGGCCGCGGCATCGAACGACTCTCTCCTATAGCGAACCGAGACGTTCAGTTGACCTCGAAGGAAGGTTGTGTTCATGACCAGTCCCATGAACAACGGGACCGGGGGCGACGCCCAGAACCCGATGACCTCGCCGCTCTCGCCCCCGAACCCTTTCAAGTTGCGCTCGACTCGCCCCATGTTGGCGAGTATCGTGGTCGAACCCGGCCCCTTGAAACGCTCCGGAATTATCCACGGATAGTTTAGTTCAATTGGCAAATAAATATTACAAATCAACCACCAGGCCCAGGACGGTCTTTCCAGAAGTCGCTTCAGGTCTTCGCCGGCCCGAGATCGGGATATCTGATCGACCACGGTGGCGACGAGGCTTGATGGGTTGGCTCGATCCTCGTCGTTGGTGATGTTTTCGTGGGTCAAGACATGATTGACGACGAGTTCGTAGTGCCATTCAACGGGCCGAATATTGATCGGGACCAGCACCAGGACATGCTGGGAGAGTTCCCCTCTCGCTCGGTTCCAACGAGCGATGGCGAGATGAAGCGCGGCAATGAGAAGGTCGTTGATCGTGACGTGAACACCAAGGCGCTGGGGATCGAGTTCTCGCACGAACTCTGGTGCCAAAGTGCTCTGGACGACCCCGCAGCCTGGCGGTCCAATCCCTCCCTCGGGCGCGATCCTCGCGGATGAACTGGCGGTGGCCTTCGTCCGGGAGGTTCGTTCCAGCGGTCGAGAAGTTGGGGATGGGCCGGAATCCGAATGATTAAAATGGGCCCGAAGATCGCGGACTTTCACTGGGTCGATATCGGGGATGGGGTCAGGCCGATCCGCGTAACGCCTTGCCAATGAGTTCACGAATCGGAGCGCGCCGATTCCATCGGCGATCGAGTGGTGCATGCTCAAGAGCAGTGAGTCGCCTCCGGGACGCGCGACGTGCATGACCTTGACCGCTGGGGGCCGCCGGAGGTCGATGGGTTCGTTGCAGAAGGCGTCGCGAACGCTCGTCATGACGTTTTCGTCGTCCGCCGACGTGGTGCGAAACGGTACCATGAGCGGGGCTTCGTCAATCTCCCAAACGGGTGGCAGGATCAGCCTTCGCCCGCGCGCCAACCGCGCCCGAGTCATTGGATGAACCGTGATTGATATCTGGAGTGCCTCGCGAAGTCGCTCAGCGCTCAGGTTGCCCGAGACCCGCACTTCGGCCAGCATGTTGGCCGTCTCGCTTGGCTGGTCGAATGAATAAAAAACTTCCTCCGTAACGGTCATGAGCGATCGTCGATCCCGACTCGACGACGCTGGGACGACAGTCGTGATGTCGTCGAATTTAGTCAATGCGTTAATCGGTTCGACGGGCCGCGATTGGTTCATCATGCGGCCGGGCCTCCCGTCGCGGTCGTCGCAAGATTCGGATGAGAGCCATCGCTTGCGGAGAGTCCCGTCAATTCTTCGCTGATGGTCCAGAGTCGCGCCGCGGCATCCAGGTCGAGTGCTGCTTGGGACGGTTCGATGGGGCGGGTCTCGGCGAAGTAGCCACCCGAGGTTCCCTCGACGTCCGGAGACGTGGCGAGGTGGACCACGGTCCGCGCACCTTCCGTGGGGAGGACGTAACGAACGCGAAAGGCCCGGTCGAACGCGAACTTGAGGACACGCCAAGGCCATCCGTTGTTCTCGCCAAGGTGTGTCTGGACCATTCCGGGATGCAAGGCGTTGACCGTCACGCCGGTGCCTTCGAGTCGGCGCGCGAGTTCCAGCGTGAACAAGAGGTTCGCCAGCTTGGATCGGTGATAAGCCATCATTCCCCGATATCCGCGGCTTGCCTGGAGGTCGTCGAATTCGAGCCGCCTTGGGATCGCATGCCCACAAGAGGCGACGTTGATGATTCGCGTGGGGGCGCTGGCCTTGAGCGGCTCAAGGAGGAGGTTCGTCAAGAGAAAGTAGCCGAGGTGATTCAAGGCGAATGTCATTTCGATGCCGTCCACGCTAAGCTGGCGGCGGAGGAAGATGCCCCCGGCGTTGTTCACCAGAACATCGAGCCGGTTGTGGCGTTCCATGAATTGACGGGCGAGCGCGCGGACGTCGGCCCGCGAGGAGAGGTCGGCGACCATGAAATCGACCGAGCGATTTCCCGTCCTTGAGCGAATTCCCATCGCGGCGGCCTCGCATCGGGCGGGATCCCGCCCAACGAGCAACGTGATGGCCCCTCGTCTGGCGAGCTCCTCGGCGGTCGCGGCCCCGATGCCCGACGTCGCCCCCGTCACCAAGCAAACCTTGCCTCGCATGGTTCGATCCCTTGACCCAGGCACTTTGGACGAATCACGTCGCGCCTTCGACGACCTTGTCCTCCATGACCCTTCCGATCAATCCGTCATAAACGCCGCAAGGGAGGTTGCGGATGATGGTCATCGCCCATCGCGCCTGCCAGGGGAATCGGACCTCGGCGCGGCCGCGAGCCACGCCTTCGAGGATGGCGCGCGCGGCGGGTTCGACCTCAACCATGTAACGTGGAGAGCGGATCGACGCGCTCATCGGAGTCCTGACGAATCCCGGGCGCACGGTCGTGACGGTGATCCCTCGAGGCTTGAGCTCGACGCGCAAACCTTCGAGGAGGGCCGCGACGGCGGCCTTGGACGCGACATAACCCGAGACCAATGGCGCTCCCCGATATGAGGACAGACTACTGACTGCGGCGATCTTGCCACGACCACGCTCCAGCATTCCGGGCAACGCGGCCTCGATCGTATAAATCACACCAAAATAATTGACTCGCATCAGCCACTCGAATTCAAAGGCGGAGAACGCCGACGCCGGAGTCCCTGTCGCGACTCCGGCATTGGGTACTATCAGGTCGAGTGCTCCAAGCTCGCGCTCGACATGGTGGACCGCCTGATGGATTGATTCTCGGTCGGCGACATCAGCCTCGACGGCCAAGGCGACGCCGCCTCGCCCTTGAATCTTCTCCACCTGGGCATGGAGTTCCTCTCCCGGCAGAGCGACAAGGCCGACCCGAGCGCCTGCGTCGGCGAGCTGTCGGGCGAGCGCCGCTCCAAGCCCGCTCGACGCCCCGGTTACCAACGCGACCTGTGACTGATATGTCATGGGAGTCCGAGCTTCGATCGGGAATTGGTTCATACCTCTTTCTTGAGGACGAACCGGAAGTAGCGAAACTCGCCCGAGCGGAAGTAGTGGTAGGTGTCCGCGCTCTTCACGGCGGACACCTCGCGCAACAACTTTTGCCAGACCTTCGGAGCCTTCCCCTCGATCAGCGAAGTCTTGGCATCACTGTAGAGGTCCAACGCGCGCGCGACTCCCTCGGTGATCTCCTCTTCGAGAACGATCGACAGACCCGCGTCTTCGAACTGGCCACGAAGCGTGTCGAGATCCGCGAAGTTGCGGAAGTCCGCGAATAAGAGGTATCCACCCGACCGCAGCACTCGCGCGACCTCCCCGAGGAATCGCTTCATCGACGGGTAGCAATGCGACGACTCAACGTTGATTACAACGTCGAACGTGCATTCCGAGAACGGTAGGGACTCGGCGTCGGCTTGTTCAAACGACAGCCCAACCTCGTGGTGATGGGCTCGGCAGTAGGCCACGGCGCTCGGGGCGAAGTCGACGCCGATGACTGAGTGTGGTCTGTGACGGCGCATGACGAACAAGGAGCCACCGCCGCGACCGCAACCGACCTCGAGCACGTCCTTGCCCGCGAGATCCAAGGCACTGGCGACGACATGATAGAGCTGAACGCCATAGCGATACGGTTCTTCCTCGGGGGAAAGGGTCAACCAGGGCGCGGCGCGCGAGATCGGCTCATAACCCAGGTTTAAGAACTGGACGGGAAGGTCCGCGGCGCGACGACTAAACGTGTTGTAGAACGATCGCAGCATCAGCTTGTGGGCACCAGGTGCGATTCTCGTGACGAGGCCGCTGATTCGGAATCCCAACCGATGCTGCCTGAACATGCGATACGGTGCTGTGGCCGCGTTGACTGCCATCTCCATCGGTCGTGGGCTCATTGTCTCATTCCGCGTCTAGTCGAAGTTGGGGCACGGCCCGGAGTTGTCAACGCACGCCGCCGTGGAAGGGCCGGTCCTCGGAACACACAGGAACGCAATGGGATTCGGCGGGTGCCTCGCGCTCAGCGACGCGAGACCGCCGACCACCGGGTTCGAAGTGATTGGACCAAGGCGCTGAGCGCGAGGAGACCCCCGCAAAGCATGAATGGGTGAGGTTCCGGCACGGCGATGAAGCCTCGGCTCGCGCCCGTGATCGTGGTGTAACTTCCCACGATCACTCCCGCGTTGTTGATCCCCTCGGCGTAGGTGCTCACGCTCCCTGGCACGGTGAACGTCGTGTATGGGCCAGTGCCTGGTCCCACGAAGCCCAGGGAGAAGAAGAACGGCCCACCGCTCGATGAAGCTCCCGTCAGACTGCTCCCGACGACGGTCCCGAGATTGTTTAATCCTCCCGAGAGCGTCGTGTCGCTATTGGGGACCGAAAGCACGTTGAAGAACCCGGCGGGCGTGACCGTGAACGCCCGGAGCGCGAACCCGTCGAAGAAGTTTCCAACAACTTCCCCGTTCGAGTTGATCCCTTCACCGAAGGTCCAGAGCGCTCCGGGCACGTCGAACGTGGCGAACGTCCCGTCTGGCGCGCGGACAAATCCGTGAAAGTCCAGGCCAGGGATCATCGAGTAAGTACCCACGATGAAGCCGTTGTCGTTGATGCCGTTGGCGAATGTCGAGACGCTTCCCGGGACGCTGAACGGGATCACGGTGCCGTTGACTTCACGATAGTAGCCGAAGGTATTCCCACCTGTGTTGAAGTATCCCGTCACCGTGCCGGCGTTGTTGACCCCCTTGGCGTACGTGGAGAAGCCTCCGAACACGTTGAATCGCGTGATGACGCCGACGGAATTCCGAATGAACCCTTCGGAGAACCCGCTGGTCGAGGCCGATCCAACCGAGGTCCCATCGTCGTTGATTCCCTCCAGCGCCGTCGAATCCGTGCCAGCTACATCCACGGTGATGAATGCCAGGTCGGCCGAGGCGGGCGTGCTTAACCCTAGCGACGAGATCACGGCCAGGCTCAGGCAAATTCGTGGAACGCGCAATGCCCGGCTCCTTTTTCTTCTGAATGCAAGACCTGGAGTGCCGGACTCATGAGTCCGCCAGGCTCGACGACTGGAACGAAAGGATTCGATTGCATGAAGGCCAAACTCGGGAGTGTCGAGTTCGTTTCTGGCCAAACCCGATCCACGTCGCACTCTTGCTTGAGTCTTTCAGAGCGTGAGTCCGACCGTCAAGCGAAACTTATCAAAGGTCTCAAAAAAACGTCATCCGCGCGCACAACCAAGGACATATCCCCTAGTTTTGCCGGTTAATAGCACCATCAAGGCGTGTTCTCCCTCGGAGCGAATCGGGTAATGATTGTCGTTTCACGTGTCATGATGACCCTGGCCCAACATATTCTGGCAACTTTCACTCATTTCTTAGCGCGTCGATGGGGTTGAGCAGGGCGGCCTTGATCGCGGGGAGAAGGCCGAAGACGGTGCCGGTGCCGGCGGAGATGCCGAACCCCAGCGCCACGGCCCACCAGGGAACGACCACGCTGATCATCTGTGGGTGGAGGCTCGCCAGCCCGCAGAACACGAACCCAAGCCCCACGCCGATCGCCCCGCCGAGCAGGCTGAGAGAGACCGCCTCGGCGAGGAATTGCGTCAGGATATCGCGGCGTCGCGCGCCCACGGCCTTCCGCAGCCCGATCTCGCGGGTTCGCTCGGAGACGCTCACCAACATCATGTTCATGATGCCGATCCCGCTGACGAGCAGAGAGACGCCGATGATCCCCGCGAGCATGGCGGTCGCGGCCAGGCTCATCCCGTTGAAGGCGTCGAGGATTTCGTCCTGGGTCCTGATGCTGAAATCATTGGGCTGGAATGGGTCAAGCGCGTGCCTGCGTCGAAGAAGATTCGTGATCTGAGCGCGCGCTTCCGGCACCGCTTCTTCCGAGGTTGCCATGGCCGCGAAGGCGACCTTGTCGCGAAACTCCGGGTACATCTTCAGGGCCGCCGTGTAGGGCACGAGAACCATGTCGTCCTGGCTCGAACCGAGGAGTCCCCCTTTCTCGCTCATGATCCCAATGACGGTGAATCGATGGTCGTCAATCAGGACGTCGCGTCCAACCAGTTCCGCGTCTGTGTTCAGTTTGCTCACGATTTCACGGCCGACCACGCAGACGGCGTTGGCCTGCTCGACGTCGATCACGGAGAACGGCCGCCCGACGTCGACGAAGAATTTTCGTATCGCGTGATACTCGCCGGAAACGCCTTCGAGGGCGGTCTTGAGGTCGTTCCGACCGCTTCGGATCACGACGGTCGGCTGGCGAACCACCGGAGAGATCGAACGCAGGGCCATGCACCAGGCCCCCACCTCCTCGACGTCGTCCAGGCTCATCTCCACGCGCCCCAGAAACGCGCCGGCGTCGCCGGGGGGGCGCTCCGGCCACACCCACATCGCGTTCGTCCCCATCCCCTGGAGGAACTCGGCGACGAAGCCCGAGAATCCTCGAACCACGCTGATCACGGTGATGATCGACGCGACCGCGATCACCATCCCAATGATCGTGAGGATGGAACGAGTGCGGTTCGCCCACAGTTGCTCCAGGGCGTTTCGCGCATTGGCGACGGCGATCATGGCCGGCGATCACCTCCGAGCGAGACGGTACTCGTGCCCGAGCCGAGCCGATCGGTCGGGGCCGGTGTCGGCTTCACCGCCAGTCCGTCCTTCAACTCGTCGAGTACGCGGAACGGGCCAAGGATCACCAGGTCCTCCTCGGATAGTCCGGAGATGATCTCGACGCGCCGATTGGTGCTGATGCCGGTCGCCACGGGTCGGGCCCTCGCAATTCCCCCCTCAAGCACGAACACGATCTTGAGGTATCCGGCTCCCAGGTCGCCCGACTCGGTCGTGGGGTTGGACGACTCGAACGCGCGGAACTCGGGTATGTCGGGGAGGTCCCGACGCCGTCGCTGGACGACCGCCTGGATCGGGAGACCGAGGGCGTCCTCCACGTGCTTCACGTCGATTTCGACCGTCGCGGTCATCTCGGCGCGGAGCGGGGCCTTTCGGTCCTCGACCTTGAGGCGCGTCTCGAAGCTCACGGCGCCGTCGATCTTTCTCCCCTTGGCCGAGACCTTGTCGACGACCGCTCGTATCGCCGCGCGATTGTTCGCCTGGAGGAAAACCCGTCCGGTCTGGCCAGGACGCACGAGCGGAATGTCCGACTCGTCGACTTCGGCCTTGATGCGCATCTCGGCGAGATTGCTGATGGTCATGAGGACGGTGCCTGGCAAATTCGCCGTCCCGGCGATGACGACCTCGCCGATCGCCACGTCGAGCCTCGTGACGGTGCCGCTGATCGGCGCGCGGATCTCGGTGCGCCTGAGTTCTTCCTCGGCGATTCGGAGAAGCGACTGATTCTCCGTCATCTCGTGCCGACACGCCTCCAGGGCGGCCTCCGCGGTGGCGACGATCGAACGGGCATCGGCAAGCTCCTTGGGAGAAGCCACTCCTCGATTGGCGAGACGACCTTGTTGGACTTGCTCGCGGTTGGCGCGAGCGAGTTCAACCTCGGCCTGCGTGATCGCCGCGCGCAAGCGATTAATCCGGGAGTGCGTGGAGAGAAGTCGAGCCTTCGGATCACTGTCGTCCAGCTTCACGAGGAGGTCGCCCGCGGCCACGTGGTCACCTTCCCTCACGTTCACCGCGACGACTCTCCCCGACATCTGCGAACCAACTTTCGCCTCCTCGATCGGCTCCACGATCCCTTTGGCAATGATGGTGCGGTTGAGAGATCCTCTCGTCGGCGTTTCGACTTGTACCTCGACGACTGGATCGGGGACGATCCGCCAGTCGCTCAGAATCACCGAGGTTCGCCGCTGGAGATTAGCCCAGGAGATCCCGGCGATCAGTGCGACGGCGAAGGTCAGCGAAGCGAGGTTGCGCAACACGGTCGTCTCCTCCATTCGCATCAGTCCCTCGACCCGGGACCGTCGTCGCGTCGACGACTTTCCGGATCGATCTTCTCGATCAAGGCCCCGTCAAGCTCCAGGGTCGCTCCGGCAGGAACGACAGTCGCATGGCAACGCCTCCCAGGAGGTGAAGCATCGATCGGGTCGTGAGCTCAATGGCGGCTAGGAAACCCACGCTGAACA
>JBFWRA010000051.1:0-10012 GCA_050249155.1 Isosphaeraceae bacterium
TTTCTGACGATACCAGGACGGAGGCGCGTCGACACCAGTGCCATCCAGTCCGACGACGAGCCCGACGCCTTCGAGCTTCACGTCCGTCGCGCTGGCGATGTACGCCAGGTCGGAGATCGACTCCTCGACCTTGGGCGGATCCGCGTCGGATCGTTTTTTCTTGGGCGAGCCCGCCCCGACCGCGAGGGACAGGGAGCAGACGGCCACCAGGGCCGTGACCGCCCGGAAGCGCCAAGGGTCACTTCGCCGCATCGAACTGCCTCCTTGCGCACCGATCGGGGAGAAACCCCAGACACGGCCCGAGAACCGGGCCCCGTCGTTCGCGAATCGTGTTCGGGCCGAACGGATCGGATCGGATCAGAAAAGACGTGTCACGCCACACCGGCCACTTCCCTGTGGCACGGTCGGCTCATGGGCCCAGTCGACCCACGCCCGGCGGACCTTACATCCGTCGCGATTTTTGGTCAAGTCGATTCCGCGGAAAGAGAAGGTGGCGAGGCCGAGCCGTCGGGTCGTCGGCCGATCCGCGTATTCCCCGGGACGATCCTCATTGGTTCGCGATCGTCTGAGGCCGGAGGTTTCCCTAGATCCCAGCCAACGGATCCGAGACCAGGAGTCGTTCCGGGATCACAGCGTGAACTAGACTCGGATAGACCCCCGACACAGGACAAGGAGGCCCAGTTTCATGGGCCGGCCGACTACCGAGACCCGAGTCGTCGCCCATGATTCCGAACGGTGCCATCGCTGTGTCCTCCCGGCGCGTCCTCTTGATCGAGAACTCGCCTTCGGATCGACAGTTGCTCCGAACGTGGCTCGCCTCGGAGATGATCGACACGTACGAGGCCACGGACATCATCACCGCCCTCTCAGCGTGCCAGAAGTACCTGCCCAACCTCATCCTGCTTCAATTGCGGCTGCACACCTGGGACGGGTTCGAGGTCATCCGCCGGCTCAAGGAGGATCCGCGAACCCGATCCATCCCAGTGATCTTCCTGTCGGCCTCGGCGCTGACCGCCGAGAAGGCCAAGGGAATCGACATGGGGGCGGTCGACTTCGTCTCCAAGCCGTTCGATTCGGTCGAGTTGCTGGCCAGGGTCAACTCGGCCCTGCGGACCAAGGCGCTGCTGGACCTTCTGGAACAGCGGGCCCACCTCGACGGCTTGACCGAGCTCGGGAATCGTTTCGCGCTTCGCGATCAACTGCCACGCATGGCCGCGACCTGTCAGTCGCGGGACCAGCGGCTCGCCGTCCTGATCGCCGACATCGATCATTTCAAGCGGGTCAATGACCAGTTCGGGCACGCCGCGGGGGACGAGGTTCTGCGCAGAATGGCCGGCGTGCTTCGCGAGTCAGTGCGCGAGGGGGACTTTCTCGCGCGTTACGGAGGCGAGGAATTCGTCGTCGTCTGTCCCAACTGCGACATGGCGACCGCGCTCTCCATCGCCGAACGCATCCGATCCAGCATGGCCGACCTGAAAGTTCATTTTCGGAATTCGCTGATCCAGACGACCTCGTGCGTCGGCGTCGCCAGCGCGCTTGGCCCGAGCTTCCCAGGTGACCCGTCCGAACTTCTGGATCGGGCGGATCAGTCCCTCTATCGAGCCAAGGCGGGGGGAAGAAACGCGGTCTGGTACTGGGAAGAGGAGAGCCGTTCCCCGACCGCCGCTCGCCCCGGCTCGAATGAACCCTCCGGCGCGGGGAGCCGAGCGGCCGAATCGTCGCCGTCCACGGCGCCGGTTCCGATGACCATCCCCGAGGAAACCGCCAAGGTCCCGGCCCCGAAGACGCCCGTTCCGTCGACGACGATCCCCGCGCCGATCGTTCAAAAAGCGGCGGGACCGGTGCCGGAATCGTCACCAGCGCAGAGTTCCGCTCCGCGGATCGCTCCCCCCGTGCCGCCACGAATTCTGGATTCGTACCAGCCAGGGCCCCCCACGCCGTCGGCACCACCCCGCCCCTTGAGAGCCGTGACACCCACGGCGGCCTCCAGGGATCGTTCGGTGTTGAGAAAGGGAGGGGTCGCTCCACCACCGCCCCCTCCACCCCCCCCCGCTCCCAGCGCGGTCTCCAGCCCGACGGGCCCGACTCATGGGCGATGAGGGACTCGAACCCCCGACGTCCTGCGTGTAAAGCAGGCGCTCTAACCGCTGAGCTAATCGCCCGGAAGTCCCTCCGCGGGGACGACGTGGCACTATTCTATGGCGGTCTCTGGTCCCGGACAACGCCACCGGTCGAACCGATCACGAGACGCCTTGGGTGGGAGGAACGCCCAGGGCGTGACTCTCAACGGGTCCGACTCGAGTCGTCGTAAGCGCCTTCGACGCGAGTCGCGAGCCCCCCCTCGGGGTCGGACGGCCTCCAGGCGAAACCTCGACCTCGATCGACGGGTTCGCTGACGACGATCCGCGGAGGCTTCGGCCGGGCGCCGATCGGAGTCCCGGCGGACACCACGGGGGTATCCACCACGGAGGGCAGTCCCGCCACGGTCGGCCCGCTGATCACCCGCGAGGGAACCTCGCACACGCCGCCGTATTGGACCGTCCCAGGAACGATGGCCGCCGGCGTGGCGCAGGGGTCGTAGCTATAATAGTGATTATGCGTGCAACCCGATCCCAGGGCCAGGCAGGTGAGGCCGACGCACGCGATTCCGCGAAGGCGCGGGCCTGGTGAGACGACGTAACGCATAAGTGAGCGACTCCAGGACCAGGTGGGTCCGCCCGGCCGCCCGTTCACGCCGCTCGACGCGTCGGGGCGCGATTGCGGACCGACCTGCCGGCCCAGCGAGGTTGGTATCGGGATGGATCGAGTGGGTGCGACGTGGACGTGCGCGCCGTCCCGATCGTGCTCCGAGCACACGCGGATCACGTCGAGGACTTGGGACGTGGGAACCCTAATCGAAACCGCTCAAAAGGCCAAGGCCGATTCTCAAGGGCCGGGAGACGAGGGGTTTCAGGGCGGCCGACGCCAGCCATCCTCCCCCGCCCCTGGAGTGACTTCGCGATCCGCCCGACCCCCGGACGATTTATACTGGACAGGAGTACATTGAAAGTCTATGCTAACGACCGCGATGGGGCTGTGAATCGGGTGAGGGAGGGCATCCTCTGATGACGACCTTGGATGAGGAAGTGACCCTGGCCTGGCGGGGGAGGGATGGAGGAGGGAGAGTCTCGGAGCCATCGTCTGGTTTTCGGGCCGGCGACGTGATCGACGGCCGCTATCGAGTCGCTCGGTCGATCGGTCGAGGGGGCATGGGCTCGGTCGTCGAGGTTGAGGACCTGACCGATGGAGTCGCGTACGCCTTGAAGTACTGTCGGCTGGAGGGACCGTGGAGGAAGCGGTTCGCCAGGGAGGTCCGGTTGATGCGGAGGGTTCGGCATCCCCACGTGGTGCCGGTGTTGGGAGCGAACCTGGAGGCCGACCCGCCTTATTTCGTGATGCCTCTGGCGTTGGGCTCGTTGGAGGAGGAGCTTGGCCGACTGGCGGGGAACGAGGACGAGGCGCTCTCGGTCTTTCGGAAGGTTTGCCTGGGGGTCCGCGCGATCCACGACCGGGGGATCGTCCATCGCGACGTCAAGCCAGCCAACGTGCTTCGCCTGGCGAACGGTCAGGTGGTCGTCTCAGACCTCGGGATCGCCAAGCTGGAGACCCGCGACTCGACGGTCTTGACGCAGACCCGGGCGGTGGTGGGAACGCTGGCCTACCTCGCTCCCGAGCAGTTCCTTCCCGACGGCAGCCGCCGGGCGGACGTCCGCACTGACGTCTACCAACTTGGGAAACTGCTCTATCGACTGTTGACGGGCCGGTCGCCCGCCCTGATCGAGCCTGGGGCCGTGCCCAAGGGGCTGGCGCACATCCTGAGCCGGGCGACCTGCGTCAATCCGGACGATCGCTACCGCAACCTCGACGAATTGCTCGACGCCCTGCGCTACTACGCGCTGTCGCGCGACCCGGGACGAAACGCCCGCGAAGCGCTGGAGAGCCTGGTGACCCAGGCCGAGGCCCTCTTGAAGCGTCGGGAGTATCGGGCGGACCTCGTCCGGGAAATCCTCGCCCTGCTGGCACCCCTGGGAAGGCTGGAGCCCCCGGCCGCCATCGAGCGGTTCGACCGTTTGCCCGACGGTCTGCTGCCCGTGCTGGCCTGGGATTTCGCTGGCGAATTCGTCCCCGTGGTGAGGGCGTATGGCGACGCGATCCGCGCGCGGGTCGCGGGGTTCCCGTTCAGCTACGCCGATCAACTCGCACGGCGGATGCGCCTGATCTTCGAGGCCGCCGACCGTCCCGCGCTGAAGGTCGAGGCGCTTCGGGCCCTCCTGATCGCCGCGGTTGAGCTTCATCGGTTCGCCGCCATGCATGTGTTCAATCGACTGCTCGCCGCCGCGCGGTCGGTCGAGGACGCGCTCCCGATCGCGGAGATGCTCCGAGCGCACGACGGCCACTACGCGATGATCGCCGACGGCGTCTCGGCCGACCGGCTCCATCCCGCCATCCGCGAGGTGCGACTCGAACTCCTCGCCCCCGCCGACTCCCGAGGTTGAGCGGATCACTCCGTACGGCTGGGAACCCCCTTGATCGAAGGGGATCGCGCGTCTTATCGTCTTGGGTCAGCGTACCCAGTTCGCCTGGTCGTCGTGACCGCGAAAGATCACGCGATACGCCCTTTCCCCCGAGGCGCATGAACCCATGAACGCCCGAGTCGCCTTTCGTCCAGGTTTGACCGAGGTCCTGGAAGAGCGCGTGGTGATGAACCGTGGTGGCTGGTCTGGCGTCTGGCATCACCGTCCTTCGCCGCCGATCCATCTCGCGCCACACACCCAAACGATCGGCCCGATCGGCACGCTCGGGGACAGTTCCACCGATGAGTATCGGTATTACCCGCCCGACCGGATCGTCGCCCGAAGTTGGGTTGAATTGCTCTCGGCCACGCGGGGGCTGAACTTTGGGCCGTTCGCCCATGTGAGCCTGGGAGAACCCCGCAACCAGGGCTACAGCCACAACTGGGCGAGAAGCGACGCGACGACGGTCGGGATGATCGCGAACCAGCTACCCGGGCTGGCCGATCAGGTGGCGCGGGGACAGGTCCGCGACGTCGCCATCCTGGTCGGCGCCAACGATTTTCTCGAAGTGCTTTACGGCGTCACCCAGGGCGCGTTGAGTACCCAGGAGGCGATCGCCCTGATGCCCCAGGTCGCGGCGCGGGCGTCGCTGAACCTGGGGACGGCCGTCAATACGATCCTCGCCGCCAGTCCCGACGCTCGGATCGTGGTTTCGACCATCAACGTGATGTCGTTGCCGATCGTCGTCGCGGGGGCCGCCGGTGTGCCACTAGGCGAGGCGCTGCTCCAGGCGACGGATCAGGCGGTCGCTCAGTACAACGGCCTCATTCGACAGGTGGCGGACTCCCAGCCGCGAGTCGGACTGGTCGACCTCGCCGCGGCCTCCGAGCAGATCGCGGTCTCGGGCGTGACCTCGTTCCCGTTTGGTGGAACCACGATCCGGCTGAGCACCGGGAACGACTTCCACAACCTGTTCCTGGCCGACGGGATCCACCCCGGAACGGTCGGCCAGGGCATCCTCGCGAACCTGTTCGTGGATGCCTTCAACCGGGAGTTCGGCACGAAGGTACGGCCGCTTTCCGAGCATGAGATCGTGAAGTATGCCCGGGAGGCCCAGCACCTGCCTCCGCCGCTTTCGGTTCAGGCCCGGTGGCACGCCCCGATCCGCCTTCGCCCGGTTCACTTCCGCGCGAGAGCGGCCTGGCGATAGACGAACGGTCGTTTCTGACTCATCCGTCGCGGATCGCGAGGTCACCTCGAGCCTCGGGCGTGAGACGTCCCGGTCTCACAAGGACTTCGCGATCCTCCCGCGAGGGCGCGCGTCGGGCTGGAAGCCTCGCGGTCTTGGCAGGAGGCGGGGGTTTGGATTAACGTGATGCGCGTCGAGTCGTGGAGGCGCGGGGGGTGCGAACCTCTCCGCCGCCTTCCGGCTCTTGACGATCGATCCGGAGTCGGATCCGCGCCGGCGTTGTAGGTCGGGGGAGCGGCTCCAGGTCCAAACCGGCTGGCGATCGCCGAGTGATCCGAAGGTCGGGCGCGCCTCGAAACGCGTCCGGGGGGACGATGGTCCAGATCAAGCTTCCCGACGGTACGGTCAAGGAGTTTCCCGACGGCGTTCGACCGCGCGAGGTCGCCGAGGGGATCGGCAAACGACTGGCCGAGGCCGCCGTCGCCGCCGTGGCCAACGGCAAGATCATCGACCTCGACCTTCCCCTGGAGAACGGCCAGGGGTCCCCCGTCGAGCTTCGACTCCTGACCAGCAGGGACCGGGAAGCGCTCGACGTCCTGCGACACTCCACCGCGCACCTGATGGCTCGGGCGATCCTCCGGCTATTCCCGGGCGCTCGGCTCGCCTTCGGCCCGACGACCACCAGCGGGTTCTATTACGACGTCGACCTGCCCGCGTCCCGCAACCTCTCGGAGGACGACTTTCCCGCGATCGAGGCCGAGATGGCCAGGATCGTCAAGGACGCCGAACCCTTCGAGCGCTTCAGCCTCCCCGCCGACGACGCCCGACAGTTCTGCGAGGATCTCGGACAGACCTTCAAGGTCGAACATATCGACGATGAATTGTTTAAATACGGCGTGCTGAGCTTCTATCGCCAGGGGGAATTCGTCGACCTGTGTCGAGGTCCGCACATCCCCCATGCCGGCAAGGTCGGCGCGTTCAAGCTCCTCTCGATCGCCGGGGCGTACTGGAAGGGTCGAACCGACTCCCAGGTCCTCCAGCGGGTTTACGGCACCGCCTTCTTCGATAAGAAGGAACTCGACGCCTTCCTCGCCCAGGTCGAGGAGGCCCGGAAGCGCGACCACCGCAAGCTCGGCAAGGAACTGGGCCTGTTCACGATCTCGCAACTGGTCGGCTCGGGGCTGATCCTCTGGATGCCCAAGGGGGCCCTGGTTCGCGGCGTCCTGGAGTCCTACATCAAGGAGAAGCTGATCGAGGCGGGGTATCAACCCGTGTACACCCCTCACATCGGCAAGATCGAGCTGTACCAGACCTCGGGGCACTACCCTTATTACAAGGATTCCCAGTTCCCCGTTCTGAAGATGCTCGACGACGCCGCGATGGCCCTGATCGGCGGCCTGGAGAAGGACGAACTGGACGACCTGGGGCAGAAGGTCCTGCTTGGCAAGGCGGGAATCCCCGAGCAGATGCCGACCAGTCCCGCGTCCGGAGGGGACGCCTCCGGCGAGCCGAGCTTCATCCACTACTGGAAGCTCGACAAGACGGCGCGCATTCGCTACGTGGAGGAGCACGGCGTGAGCGAGGAGTACCTCCTCAAGCCGATGAACTGTCCACATCACATCCAGATCTACGCGGCCCAGCCCAGGAGCTATCGCGACCTCCCGGTCCGCCTGGCCGAGTTCGGGACGGTCTATCGTTACGAGCAGTCGGGAGAGCTGACCGGCCTGACCCGGGTTCGAGGGTTCACCCAGGACGACGCCCACCTCTTTTGCACCGAGGACCAGGTGCGCCAGGAGTTCCGCTCGACCCTCGAATTGACCAAGGCGTTTCTCGAAAGCCTGGGACTGTCCGACTACAAGGTCCGGCTCTCCAAGAGCGACCCGGACGACCCGAAATACAAGGGGGCCGCCGGCGAGACCTGGCGACGCGCCGAGGACGACATCCGGGCCGTCCTGGAGGAGATGGGGTTGAATTATGAGGAGGCCCCCGGCGAGGCCGCCTTTTACGGCCCCAAGGCCGATTTCATCGTGAGCGATTGCATCGGTCGGTCCTGGCAGCTTGGCACCGTCCAGCTCGACTACGTCCTGCCCGAGCGGTTCGGGCTGGAGTACACCGGGGCCGACAACCAGCCGCATCGCCCCGTGATGATCCACCGGGCCCCATTCGGGAGCATGGAACGGTTCATGGGGATCCTGATCGAGCACTTCGCCGGGGCCTTCCCACTTTGGCTGGCCCCCGAACAGGTCCGCGTGCTGCCGATCTCCGACAAGTTCGTGGACTACGCGGCGAAGGTCCTGAGCGCCTTGCAGGCCGTCGGGTTGCGTGCGACCGTCGACGCCCGTTCCGAGAAGATCGGGGCGAAGATCCGCGACGCCCAGCTCGAAAAGGTGCCTGTGATGCTGGTCGTGGGGGCCAAGGAGGCTGAGTCGGAGACCGTCTCGTACCGCGACCGGCACGACGGCGACAAGGGTTCGAGGCCGCTGGCCGAGGTCGTCGCGGCGCTGAGGGCCGAGTCCGACGCCAGGACCTCCCGGCCCGCCGCGCCACTTGGAACCACCGCGACGGTCGAGGAACAGGCCAAGGATCACACCTACTGAGGCGAGGGCGTCGCGTCGTGGACGAACGTGCCGATTCCCTGGAGATCCCAATCGGGATCAAGGACGTGCTCGACGCGGCCGAGCGCATCCGGCCCCACGCGCGGGTCACGCCGGTGCTGACGTCGCGAACCCTGGACGCGGCCTGCGGGGGTTCGGTGTTCCTCAAGTGCGAGAACTTCCAGAAGGTCGGAGCGTTCAAGTTTCGAGGTGCGATGAACGCGCTCTCGCAGCTTGACGACGCGAGCAAGTCCGCCGGGGTGGTCACCCACTCGTCGGGCAACCACGGTCAGGCGATCGCCGCGGCGGGACAGATCCTGGGCGTTCCCACCTGTGTCGTGATGCCCAGGACCGCCCCCGGCGTGAAGCGGGCGGCGGTGGAAGGTTACGGGGCCAGGGTCGTGCTATGCGAGTCGAACCTGGCCGCTCGGGAGACCGCCGTCGCCCTCGAAATCGAACGGCACGGGCTTCATCTGGTCCACCCGTTCAACGATTGGCGGGTGATCGTCGGTCAGGGGACCGCCGCCCTGGAACTCCTGGAACAGGCCGGACCACTCGACCTGGCGCTCTGTCCGGTCGGTGGCGGGGGACTGGCCTCGGGCACCTGCCTGGTAATGAAAGCGCGTTCCCCGTCGACTCGCATCCTGGGTGCCGAGCCCGAGCGCGCCGACGACGCGATGAGGTCGCTGGCGTCGGGAAGGATCGAACCTTCGAACGACCCGAAGACCGTCTCCGACGGTCTTCGGACCTCGCTCGGCTCGAAAACCTTCGCGGTCCTCTCCAGGCATCTGGACGGCATCGTCACCTCCACCGAGGCCGAGACGCTCGACGCGATGCGGTTCGTCTGGGAACGGCTCAAGAGCGTGATCGAGCCTTCGAGCGCCGTTCCCGTCGCCCCGATCTTGACACGCAAGGTCGACGTCAGTGGCCTCCGGGTCGGCGTGATCCTGACCGGGGGGAACGTGGAGGTGGAGCCCCTGTTTGAGGCCCTCGCGGCGAAGTGGCTCTGAGCGCCGAGGGTCACTCCTTCATTCCTTGCTCGACGACCCAGTCGCCGATGACCTGAAGCGCGTCGGGAGAGATCGTTTCCTCGATCGTGGCGTATTCCGCGGTCGAGCCGGTCTTCGCGGTCTGGAAGAGGTGGTTCAGGCCGGGCAATTCCTTCACCGTGAACGCCGTGTTTCCTCCGGCTTCGAGGGCTTCCTTGATCGCGGAGAGATTCTCCTTCGGAGGGACCTGAAGGTCCTTCTCACCGACGATCGCCAGGACGGGGCATTGGACCTTTCGCAGAGTCGGCCTGGGGTCGAAGCTCAGGAAGTAGCGGAACCAGGGGGAGCGCAGGGCCGCGATTCTGGCGTCGATCAGGCCGCTTTGCGACTCCAACGCCTCGCGTTGCTCGGGAGTCATCTTTTCCTTGGCGGCGTCCAGGGCCTCTTTCATCCTGGTCTTGGCGACCTCCGGGTCGGCCTCGGTCTTGGCGATCTCGACCAGCTCGTCGTGCAACTTCAGCGACTCCTCCAGCCCTTCCTCCGCGACGCCCTGCGCCGTCTCGATCAACCGAGACTGAAGCTGGACGATCTGGTCGCCAGGCAGCCCGGTGCCCGCCATCAGCACGATGAAGGCGACGTCCGGAGAGGTCGTGGCGGCGATCGGCGCGACGAGCCCTCCCTCGCTGT
>JBFWRA010000052.1:0-9951 GCA_050249155.1 Isosphaeraceae bacterium
CAAAGGTTGGGCGCACGGGTTCGCGGACGAACCCGTGGCACCCATCAACGAGATTGAATATTGCCCATTTTGAATCGAGGAACGGCCCTGGTTCGACTAGCCGCCGAACCGTCGTTCGGGTTTAATCGATGATACGTGGGGGGCGACGCGCGGCGGTAGCGAGGACTTACGGCCGCGAGCCCCGTTTTGGAGTCGGAGCCGTCGACGATGGAATTCGAATTGAAGCGTGACGCGCAAAGCGTGATCGAGCGGATCGTCAATCTTCGAGACTCTCTTTGACTTGGCCGACAAGGTCAGCAGGCGTGATGAACTCGAAGAGGAGATGAACAGCGCGAACTTCTGGAACGACCAGGAGAAGGCCAAGGGAGTCATCAGCGAGAACAAGACGCTCAACGCCGTCCTCAAGCCGTTCGAGGAACTCGGCAGGCAGGCCGAGGACCTCGAGGCCCTGATCGAGCTGGCCGAGGAGGCCGCCGACGGCTCGTTCGACGAGGACGTTCGACTGGCCTACAAGAAAGCGCTGGCGGACTTCGAACAGTTCGAACTCCGTTCGATGCTGGGCGGTCCCAACGACCATTGCAACGCGTACGTGACCGTTCACGCCGGCGCGGGGGGCACCGAGGCGTGCGACTGGGCCGAGATGCTCCTGCGGATGTACCTGATGTGGGCCGAGTCCAAAGGGTACGCGGCCCAGGTCACCGATCGGGAAGAGGGGGGCGCGGCCGGAATCCAGGTCGCCACGATCCACATCAAGGGAGAGTACGCCTACGGTTACCTGAAAGGGGAATCGGGCGTTCACCGGCTGGTCAGGATCAGCCCCTATGACTCCGCGGGCAGGCGGCAGACCTCCTTCGCCTCCGTCGACGTCCTCCCCGAGGTCGACGACACGATCGACATCGTCCTGAGGGACGACGAGTTGAAGCGCGACGTCTTCCGGTCCGGCGGGCCGGGGGGACAGCACCAGAACAAGACCGAGTCGGGGGTGCGCTACACGCACCTGCCCACCGGCGTGGCCGCCGAGTCGCGCAGCGAACGCTCGCAGCACAAGAACGACGCCAACGCCCTGGCGATGCTCAAGGCCAAGCTGATCCGACTCGAGGAGGAGAAACGCGAGGCCGACTACGCGAAGAAGTACGACGAGAAGGGGGAGATCAGCTTCGGCAACCAGATCCGCTCCTACGTGCTTCAGCCGTACCAGCTTGTGAAGGACCTCCGGACCGGTCACGAGGTGGGCAACCCCCGGGCGATCCTCGACGGCGGCCTCGACGGCTTCATCGACGCCTACCTCCGATGGAGACTCTCCAAGGGTGACGGAGCCTGACGCCCCGCGGGGGAACGGAACCGACGACGAGGTCGCGATCGAGGCCCAGCCCCTGCGCCTGATCTTTCGATGGGTGGGAGACCGCTGGTCCCACGTCATCGAGGTCGCGGGGCGTCGGCTGGCCTCGTCGGTCGAGTGGGACGCGATCCTGGGGGAACCGACCCGGGTCGTCAGCCCCGCGTTTCAGCAATTGAACCGGCAGTCCTCCGCCGGCCGGGATCAAGCCCTTCTGGTCGGTCAATGGGGGAGCCACCACTTTTCCGGGGTCTTCCAGGTGGAACGGACCCCCACGAACGTGACCCTGGAGGTGGACGTCGCCACCCGGAGCCGGGGCGTCCTGGAATCCCTGGCGGCGACCTACCGGGTCCACCTCGCCTCGGGAGACCTCGTCGACGCCGGCCCCGACGGGGTTTCCTGGCACCCAGGCCCCTCGAACGGTCGGCTCCGGCTGGAGCCCCTCCCCTCGGGGACGTCGACCCCCCGCGTCTCGCTCGCCGAGGCGGGCCGAGGCGAGACCAGCGTCCAGGTCGAGGCCTCCGTCCTGGCGGGGGAATCGACCCGACGGCTCGCCTACCGCTGGGAGTGGTCGAACCCCTCCCCGACGGCCATCCTATAGTGGGATGCGCGAGATCCCAGTGCCCGAGATCCACGCTTCAACGGTGGGAGAACCGATGAGCCTTCTCAGAGACAGCGATCCCGAGTTGTTCGAGGCGATCCGATCCGAGGAGCATCGCCAGCGCGACGAGCTCGAATTGATCGCGTCGGAAAACTACACCAGCGCGGCCGTGATGGAGGCGGTCGGCTCGGTGCTGACCAACAAGTACGCCGAGGGGTATCCCGGCAGGCGCTACTACGGGGGCTGCGAGTTCGTCGACGTCGGCGAGTCGCTGGCCATCGAACGGGCCAAGACGCTGTTCGGGGCCGAGCACGCCAACGTCCAGCCGCACTCCGGGGCCTTCGCCAACCTCGCGGTCTACTTCTCCTGTCTGGAGATCGGCGACAAGGTCCTGGCGATGGATCTGGCCCACGGCGGCCACCTGACCCACGGCATGAAGCTCAACTACTCCGGTCGCTGGTACCCCACCGTCGGGTACGGGGTCGATCAAACCACCGAGCGGATCGACGTCGACCACCTGGCCCGACTGGCCAGGGAGCATCGACCCAAACTGATCCTCGCGGGCGCGAGCGCGTATTCCCGAATCATCGACTTCGACCGGATCGCCGAGATCGCCAGGGAGGTCGGCGCGCTCTTCTTCGCCGACATGGCGCACATCGCGGGGCTGGTCGCCGCGGGACTGCACCCCAGCCCCGTCCCCTCGGCCGACTTCGTGACCACCACGACTCACAAGACACTCCGAGGCCCCCGCGGAGGGATCGTCCTCTGCAAGCGCGACTGGGCCAAGAAGCTCGATTCGGCGGTTTTCCCCGGGCTTCAAGGTGGGCCGTTGATGCACGTCATCGCCGGCAAGGCCGCGTGCCTCGGCGAGGCGCTCCAGCCCTCCTTCAAGTCCTACGCCGCCCAGGTGATCGCCAACGCCAAGGCCCTCGCCGACGAGATGAACCGCGCGGGCTACCGCCTGGTCTCGGGAGGCACCGACAACCACCTGATCCTGGTCGACGTCGGCTCCAAGGGACTGACCGGCAAGACCGCCGAGGCCGCGCTCGGCAGGGCCGGAATCACGGTCAACAAGAACCTCATTCCCTACGACCCCAGGAAGCCCATGGACCCCAGCGGCATCCGGATGGGAACCCCCGCGTTGACCACCCGTGGCATGAAGGAGGACGCCATCCGACAGGTCGGCCGCTGGATCACCGCGATCCTCGACCACGCCGACGACCTCGACCAGGCGGACCGCGTCCGCGAGGAAATCCGCCTGTTCGCCCAGGATTACCCCGTCCCCGCCGACGCCGTGAAGGTCGAGGCGTCCTGAGCCTCGCGAAAACGCGGAGATCGCCCCCCGTTCGAGAACGGGGGGCGTCACTCATCGAAGCCCGTTGCGATCAAAAAAATCCTCCCATAACTTTACGGCCCTCACCGCAAGATCCAAAGCGTCAAAAGAAGTCCCGTCGAGCATAGTGATCGTGATTTCTTCCTCACCGATTCCCCAGCCTCCCTCTCCCCATCGCCCAAGTCCGTACCCCCGTTGGACATCTGGCTCAAGTGCCTGCGGCGGGTATTTCGTTGGCTTCGTGAGTTCCCGATGTTTCTCTAAGTTCGCTATGTATCTGCACGCTTGGATTTCAGGAGTGTTCAGGATCTTGGTCGCCTCTTCCTTCACCCGCTCGGGAATCTGGGAGTCTTCTTTTATCCAATCGTTAAGGCTGTGGGCGACGATCGCGAAGTCGGTGAGGGTTTCCCAGGATACTTCCAAATCCAAATAGCCTGCCTTCCTCTTGAGCGCATCGAGCTTATAGAGAAGAGTCCGATACTGCGGAGGGATCGGCATTGCTTGAAACTCCTAAAAGTACTCCGCGTGTCCATGGCAATGTTACTGCATGTTCTGGCGGATCTTGGTGAGCAGTTCAGTCCGAACCATGGAAGTGAGCGGAGTAAAATTATCCGACAACGGAAATCCCATTTGGTCATTGTATAGATATTCTCTAGAAAATCAGCATGTCTTCCATTTCTTCGAGGCTCGATCACGTAGATTCTCTGCGAATGCGAAATTGAACAGCAACCAGTTACGCTACCTCTGGTTTCCGCGATCCGTCGACGCCGCGATCCTCGAAGGGGAAGTCTGGTAGACGGAATAACGCCCCTCCTGGTGGATCAGGATCAGCCCCGCCGCGCGGAGCGCGGCGACGTCCTCGGTCGATCGGCTTCGCGAGACGACGTAGTCGGCCCCCTGTCGCCTGGCGAGCCTGGCGAGCTCCTCGGGAGAAAGCCGATCATAGCCGCGTTCCAGCCCGTGCCGATCGGCCTGGTAGGCGCGGACCATCGCCTCGGGATCGCCCTGGAACCCGACGTGATCGGCGAACCGCTCGGCCCAGTCGCCTAGCCCCCTGGCCACGTAGGGGCTCCCCGCCCGGTTGAAGGCCAGACTTCGCCTGGACCAGAGGCGAAACGTCTTGGGACCGGGAGGACCGATGAAGTGGGCCTCCGTCGGGGTATGCTCCCGACACCAGAGCGCGAGCCGTTCGACGTCGTCGATGGGAACCTCGCCGAACCGGCAGCGCTTGACCAGCCATTCCCGAACCTCGCGCCCCGCCGGAAAGGATTGTTCCGGCCAGGCGTTCGCCACGACGGCCGCCAGCGGGATCGCCCAGCACAACGTCGCGACGCGGAACCGACGCCCGGGGGTCCAGGTCCAGGTTCGGGTTCGGCCCACGAACCGGCTAAGGAACAAGCCGAGACTCACTTCCCGATTTGTGAAGCGGGGCGAGGGTGCCACGGGGTTCGGTCCTCCGAACCCGTGCCGGCGGCCACGGCCAAAACCCACGGGTTCGGAGGACCGAACCACGTGGCACCCCGATTCATCGAGAAACCGGGAAGTGATTCCCGGCCTATTCCCAAGCAAGGGCGTCAGCGCGATGGCCGCCAGTAACGGGACGTGGCCGGACTCGGTGTCGTGCCGGCTGAGATAAACCAGGCCGAGACCGAGGACCGTGGGGCCTCCCGCCAAACGAACCCAATCGCCGATCCGCCTCGACGGGACGACCTCCCCGATCCTCCAGGTCGCCTCGGCCAGGGTCACCACGACGAGGCTCCAGTCCCCCGTGAGACCGACCCCCAGCAGAACGGCCCGGGTCCGCTCGACGGTCCCCCCGCGCCTCCAGAGTCGTTCGACGTGCCCCGCGATCAGGAGCAGGCAAAGCCCCCGACAGACCGTGGCCATGCGGAAGGGTTGAAAGAGCGTGAACCGAAGGTGCTCGACGACCTCGACCCCGATCCAGGACGCGCCCAGCCAGGCCAGGCTCAGCGCGATCACGATCGCGATTCGGGAACGCGCCGGGGAGGGGCGACCCGCGCCGATCGTCGCCAGGGCCGCCAGGACCGGGAAGCAGCCCCAGGCCAGCCATTGCGGCCATCGCCAGAGGTGCGGGAGCATGTGCTGCGGCCCCTGAAGTTCGAGGCTCAGGAGCCGGAAGCGCTCCAGGGGCAGCCCCTCCGTCACAAGTTCCGAGCCGCTCAGGTTCAGCCAGAGCCCTGGTGCCAGCGCCAGGCCCAACAGAGCGAGACGACCGAGCGTCAAACGCCAGGACGACCCGCCGGCCTGACCGACGACCTTCCAGGCCAGCACCCCCGCCCCGACCAGGACCGACGACTGAAAGGCGAAGGTCGGATGGATGATCGCGGCCATCCCCGCCAGCGTGCTGAAGCGCCACAGGCCACGATCCGGGTCGGCGACCAGTCCCGCCAGGCCGAACCAGAGCAGCCCCAGCGCGAGTTGCCGGTCCAGCACGATCGGCTCGAACAGATGGTTCGTCCCGATATTCCCCGCGAGGGTGATCAGGAACAGGACCGAGGCGACCACGCCGACGCGCCGACCCCCCTCGGGCCACGCGCCCGTGGCGAGCCGTCGCGCCCCTTCCACGGTCAGGAGGAACGTCGCCACGAACAGGGCGACGAGCGCGAGGCTCAGTCCAAGAAACTGGCCGAGACCCGCCGCGACCGCCAACGCGCCCCGGTGCGGGTTGAACACGCGGAACGAAGCCACGAACGGATCGGACGGATAGAGGTTCGGGTCGAGACTCGACCACAGGATCGGGAACCGGTACGCCTGGTCCCCTTCCAGACTCCGATACCCTCGGAGGCTGAGAAAGGCCCCCAGCAAGAGCACCGGCACGAACCATCGGCGGTCGCGGCCGCCGTCGCCTTCCTGGCTCATCGGGACGACTCCCGGCCGCCTTCGAGGGGAGGGCCGCGTTGGCGACCCCCGCACCCGGGCGAACCGGGAGAAGTCTCTAACCGAGTTCGGGATCGGTCAAGGCGAATCGCCCGGCAGGATCGACCGGACCGCCTCCGAGATTCCGCCAAATCCCCAGGACCCCGAGGGCACCGTCAACTGGGGGGTCCGACTGGCCGTCTGAACGGGGCGGTCCGCCTCCGCCTTGGGCGTCGTGGGTTCGGTCCCGGCCTGGGCTTCCGCCCCGACGGCCTCGGTTTTTGGGGCCTCGGGAGGATTCATGCCCATTTTCTTGACGTGCGTCACGAACTCCTGGACCGGCGGAGAGTTCCAGATCTTCTCGGCGGGCCGGTACTTGAGGCTCCAGGCCCAGACGGCCGAGTCCTTCACCTGCTCTTGCACCCAGGTCACCTTGGGAAGATAGGGGGTCGCGTACCGTTGCAGCCCCGCGAGCAGGAACGCGGCCAGGATCGTCCCTTTGAGGACTCCCAGGCCCAGACCGGCGAACTGGTCGCTCCGGTTCGACTCCTCCAGGCCGTGCGGCTGCCGCCTCGAGACCGCGAAGGCCAGGCTCACGACGCCCACGATCACGAAGTAGCATACCGCCGCGGAGGCCCACCACAGGAGCCGATCGACGAGGTCGGGTCGGATCGTCGGAAGATACGACAAGGCATAGGGTTTGATCTGGTCGCGGGCGGGGGCCGCCAGGTAGGCGGAGGCCACCAGCCCGCCCAGCCGGATCGCCTGAATGGTGAACCCGCGGAGCCAACCACGAATTCCAACCAGCAGGACGAGCCCACCGAGAGTCAGGTCCAATCCCATCGTGAGCTCCTCGCTCGGCAGCCGACGCGCTGAGACTTCCAAGGGTGTATTCGCCGTGCGGGCCTCGTTCTTTCCCAAATCATACCGGCCCATTCTCGGATCATCGGCCGCCGCGGCCGGCGAATTGAATCTCTCTTCAGGCCCTCCTTGAATTTGTGTCCTGACGACGATCCATTCTAGCACTGGAGGAGCCTTGGCACCCTCGACTCGGCTCCACCCGCCCGCGGAACCGAACTGATCTTCGAGCGTGCAAGCGTCGTGCCCGGCTCGGGTCAGCAGGACAGGACCCGATCGCGGGCCGCGACCTCCCACTCGTCGACTGGAACGCCGTTCTCCACGACGTAAACCCGTCGGTGCAGGGCGCAGGTTGGGCAGATGTGCGTGGGGATGGCCAGGACCACGGTCCCTGGCGGGTACTGGTCGGCCCCGGGGGTTTCAACGACCAGGTGTTCCTCGCTATGGACGACGTACTTGGGGTCGGGCACGTCGAGCAGGCGGACCCGGGGCCCCGCGGGATCGGCGGCGACCGCCTTGTGCCCCAGGTCCAGGGTGATCCTGCCCGGTCGCGGTCGGCTGATGACCCGGGAAAAGAGGACGGCCGCCGGCGTGAAGGGAAGGTCGGGAAGTTTCCTGGAGTAGCCGTCGTCCTGCAGGGTGCAGGTTCCCGGGGAACATTCGACCCCGGGAACTTCCAGCCTGGCGTGGACCGGGAAGGTCGGGGTGCCGCCCATCACGAGCCTCGGCACGTCGAACCCCGCGGCGAGGAGTCGGTCGCGAAGGGCCAGGGTCCGCTCGGTTCCCTCCCTGGCGTGGGCGATCCTTTGATCCAGGTCGGAGTCCTGAATGTGGCCGTCGTACGCGTGGATGCCGTCGACCACCAGGTTCGGGAGCTGATCCACCAGCCGGTAGAGTTCGAACGCGGGGTCGCCGGGGTCGATCCCGGTTCGACCCATGCCGATCTCGATATCGACGAGGACCGGGATCGCCCGGGCGGTACCCGCCATCCCCTGGGAGAGGGCCCGGGTGGCGTCCGGGTCGTCCACGACGGCCCGAAACGTGGTTTCGGGGAACTTCTCGATCAGGGTCCTGAGTCGGTCCACGGTGGGACCGACCACCGGAAAGGCGAAAAGGACGTCGCGTCCTCCCGCGGCGGCGACCATCTCCGCCTCGGCGATCGTGGCGACCTTGTGTTTGTGGACCCCGAGGGCCTCGGTCATCTTGACGATCGCCGGCATCTTGTGGGTCTTGACGTGCGGCCTGAGCCGGTCGGGACCCCCCGCCATCGCGACCATCGCCTCGAGATTCTTCCGCACCAATCCCCGGTCGATGACGAGTGAGGGGCTGAGAAACTGGGACTGTCGCGTGATCGCCGACCAAGGGTCCATAAAACGTCGAGCCTCGACAAGGGACCGGACCGGTTCGTCGCCGGCCACCCGGGCTAAGCCAAGCACAATGGCGGAACTCCACTTGAGTTGTAACAGGAGCCCGCGGCGACGTCGATTCGCCGACGACCCGCCCGCCCGAGCCACGACTCCACCTGACAGACGCCGGGACTCCCGCGACGATCTACCGCGAACGCGAAGGAGCCGGCGGGAGCAGGCTGACCACCGCGGAGGTCATCGCGCGGATGCCCGTCCGGACGCTCGTCGGGGCGTCCGGGGCGAACTTCGAGGAATGGAGCGAGGGGAGCTTCTCATCCTTCTCGAGCGCGGCCTCGAACCGCTCCGGCGGGACCGTCCCGACTCGGAACATGAACGTGGGGACTCCTCCACTGCTAAACAGTCCGAAATCCTCCGCCCCCATCACGGGAGGGACCTCGCGGACCTTCGCGTCGCCCAGTTCACGCTTCAACGCCGGGAGGACGCTGGTCACCAGTTCGGGCGTGTTGAGAGTCGGCGGCGTGGTCTCGGCGATCGCGAAGGAGGGTTCGGGCGCTTTGTGGGCCAGCGCCAGCCCCTTGATCCGTCGTTTGATTCCCTCGATCAACTGGTCGCGGACGTCCTCGTCATAGGCCCGCAGCGTGAGCTGGAGCGCGACCGCGTCGGAAATGATATTATGTTTTGAACCTCCGTGGATCGAGCCCACGGTCACCACCGCGGGCTGGACCGGGTCGACCTCTCGGCTCACGATCGTCTGAAGGTCCAGGATCACCAGAGCCGAGAGGACGATCGGGTCGACGGTGAGGTGGGGGGCCGCGCCGTGCCCTCCCCTGCCCCGGATCGTCACGTCGACCGACGTCGAGCTCGCGAAGGCCGGTCCCATCGTGTACGTGACCACGTCGCTGGGCTCGTCGTTGGTCACGTGCAGGGCGAGGGCCTTGTCGGGCCTGGGAAACCGCCGGTAAAGCCCGTCCGCGAGCATCGCCTTGGCGCCGCTGACCGCTTCCTCGGCGGGCTGGCCGATCAGCACGACGGTCCCAGACCAGCGGTCCCTGTGGTCGTTGAGCCATCGGGCGGTTCCGACCAGGCAGGTCATGTGGACGTCGTGCCCGCAGGCGTGCATCACGCCGACCCGTTTGCCCTCGCGGTCGGTCGCCTCCGCCTCGCTCGCGAAGGGCAGCCCCGTTTCCTCCCGGACCGGAAGCGCGTCGAGGTCGCTCCGGACCAGGACGACGGGCCGCGCGCCGTTGCGCAAGATCCCCACCACCCCGAAGCCGCCGACCCCCTCGGTCACCTCCGCCCCCGCGGCGCGCAGCTCGTCCGCGACGCGCTTCGCCGTGTTCCGCTCCTGAAACGACAGCTCGGGATGCGCGTGGAGGTCCTGGTAGAGCGTCACGAGCGATCCGAGTCGCTGGCCAAACCAATCGTCGTCCTTCTCGGCTGGCCCAGCGAACAGGGCGGCGGGCGCGATCGTGGCGAGGACGCTCAGGAGGACGAGAAGCCGGTGGTTCATCGCGGCGACGCTCCGAGGTTATGGGATCGTGAGGAAGATCGAGCCGGACCGATTCATGGCCGGGTCATT
>JBFWRA010000053.1:0-9834 GCA_050249155.1 Isosphaeraceae bacterium
TGTCATTGGCGACGTAAAGGTCGACTCGCCCGTCCTCGTCCAGATCGGCGGCGACGACCCCCAGGCCCCTCCCGTCCGCGTCGCTGATGCCTGCCTCCTCACTCACGTCAACGAATCGGCCGTCGTCGTTGCGGAAGAGGCGATCGCGGGTCGCCTCGAACTTGCGAGGATCGCAGTACTCGAGCTGGGTCGATCCCTCCGGCGAGCTTCGGCCACAGAAGGGCGGGTGATCCGGGTCGTATTTGAGATAATGACAGACGTAGAGATCAAGATCCCCGTCGCCGTCGAGGTCGGCCCAGGCCGCTGACGTCGGCCAGTCGCGGTGACCGGCCAGGCCGACGTCGGACGTCACGTCGGTGAAGGTCCCGTCTCGCTGGTTCCGGTACAGCGCATACGATCCCCATCGGGTCGCGAAAACGTCGGGCCAACCGTCGTCGTCGTAGTCTCCCACCGCGACTCCGTGACCATAGCCACCAGGTAACGCCGACAGGCCCGATCGATCGGTGACGTCCTCAAAGGTTCCGTCTCCACAGTTGCGAAACAGTCGGTCGCCGAGTTCGACGTTCGAGGTGGTCGAGATCTTGGGAGGAGGGAATCGCCCTCCCTGAACGCAATAAACGTCGAGCCATCCGTCACCGTCGTAATCGATCAGGCCGACGCCCCCTCCCATCGTCTCCGGGAGGTGTCGCGCTGGGGTCCGCCCGGGGTCGTAAGTGAATCGTAGCCCCGACGCCTCCGCCTCGTCCGTGAACTCGGGTTTCGGGAGGGTCGGAACTCGCCCTGAAATACCCGACGCGAGCGCGGCCGCATGAATGAGTTCCCTCCGCCTGGGCGGCGACTGTCGACGCGCCAGACGTTCTATCGCGGCGCTCGCTTCGAGATCGTTGGGCTTGAACCGGAGTACGAGCGACCACCATCCTCGGGCTTCGAACCAGCGCCCCAGTGATTCGGCGAGCCGGCCGACGGTCGGCAGGTCGATCGTCGTCGCATCGTTCGCGAGAGACTTGCGGTAAAGCTCTCGGGCCTGGTCGGCGTACCGCTTGCGTCGGCGGAGCGCGGCGGCGTGATCGACTTCGCCAGCCTCGACGGCGAGTGTCGCGAGCCGATCGAGGGCTCGGGCGTTTCCGGGCGACTCCGACACAAGGAGTTCCAGGGCCCGCCGCTCGGCGGCTCGGTCCTCCCGTTCGGCGGCGAACCAGGCTTCGAGCTCCAGGGCCTCAACCGTCTCGATCCGATCGGACGGCAATCGCGCGACCGCTTCTCCGGCGGCGGCGGGTCGACCCGCGGCACGGGCCCAGGCGAGCCTGGACCGCCAGACCGCCGGATCCTCGGCCCGACGCGCGAGGCAGTTGGTCAGCAGTGTGTCGGCCTCGTCGAATCGTCCCGCCCAGGTCGCCAGGTTCGCCCGGCCAAGCCAGACTCGGTCGTCGTCCGGGGCGCGACTGGCCGCTCGATCGAGGATGCCTTCGACCATTCCAAGAGGTGGTGGTTCCGCATCGAGCGCCCAGAGCTCGCGTAACGGGCGAGATGGGTCCTCGGCCGCGGCCCACTCCTCGCGGAGCAAACGCTTGACCTCGTCAAACCGACCCTGGAAGCGAAGTAGCCGGATCAGAGACCGCGTGGCCTCCAGGGCGTCCGCTCCCGCGCCCTGGCGGACCACGACCAGAAGTTCCTCCAACGCCCCGAACCGTCCCCGATCGAGGAAATCCTGGAGCAATCGGTCTCGGTTCCGGGCCGCCTTGGAGAAGACCGGGGAGCCTGGGGTGATCCGGGCCCAGCAGGCCAGCGCCAGATCAGGACGACCCGCGGCCTCCTCGCAGAGCCCAAGCTGATGGTAAACCTCGGCCATGCTCGGCCGGACCGTCAGGATCCGATTGAGTCTCCCTCTGGCCTGATCGACCTTTCCCAATGCCAATTCCGAGCCCGCGCGAACGAGTTCGGCGCGGGCCCACCACCCGACGGCGGCGTGGATCAGGAACCAGGCGAGTCCGATCAAGACGACAGCCCCGGAGATCCTCCGGGCCCACCTTCGTCGCATCATCGCCTCCCCGCCCGATCCCCATCCCGCTTTTCGACGACCTGGAGCCGCGCGCGGCCCGAATGGATTCCTTCCGGCGATCGCTTACTTGATCTGAGCGACACCTTCGTCGTTGACGTCGATGTTGAACGTGTTGGAACCGGACTCGACCTTCGCGATGATCCCCGAGGTCTGCGTGCTGATCACCTTCTCAGGTACCACCACACGGAATGGTTTCCCGTCGAGACCTGACACGACGCGGTCGGCGTTTTTCTTGGTGGCGTTCCTGGCGGCTACGAGCCCGGATTTCGTCTTGGCCTCCAGGTATTTCAAGGGGTCGTCCTCGGGGCTCGGCATGGCTTGCTCCGAGACGGGTTCGGCCTCCAGGCCGAGGATGCCGATTTTGTGGTGGCCGACCACGGCGCCGTCACCCGCGGTCTCACTGGAGAGAATGTAGGTGCCGTCGCTCATGATCGTGCCGATCGCCTGAGGGCCGGTCGTGCCCTTGGACTCGTCAGGCTCGAAAATGATCGTTCCGTTCTTGAGTGGTTCCCCATTGAGCGTGACTTTACCGTTGACCCGCGCGAGGTTCAGCCCATTGCCCGGGCCACAACCCACCGTGCCCACGAGCGCAATCACCAGCAGCCAGATCGTTCGTCCACGCATCGATTATGGACTCCGTGGGGTTGGGCGCGACGAGCCGACGTCGTGGCGCTCGCGGTGATCGCCACGCCGGGACGTTCCCGGCGCGGCGACCGGAGTCTTGGAATGGGGTGAAACCGGCGACGGTCGGCCCGTCCCGGAGTGTGAGGGTGGGGATATCAGAACGCGTCGGCGGAGACGACCTCGCCACGACCCCGAGTCCCCAGCGCGTTGTAGACACGCGGGTGCATGGTCTGCTTGAGGAACTTGACCGAACCGTCGGCCATCGCCATGTTCACGCCGCCTGGGTG
Organism: Isosphaeraceae bacterium; assembly: GCA_050249155.1. Taxonomy (GTDB): domain Bacteria; phylum Planctomycetota; class Planctomycetia; order Isosphaerales; family Isosphaeraceae; genus JBFWRA01. The sequence goes on from JBFWRA010000053.1 coordinate 2,971, forward strand.
CCAGCTCTTGAATCCCCAGATGTAAAACTGGTTCCGGTAGCAGAACTTGGCCCGGGTGATGTTGCCGAGGAACGAAATGCTGCAAACCGAGCCGTCGGTCGGGTCCATCTGGCCGTCCTTGAGTTTGGTCAGCCAGTTCATGGGTACGTGCGTCCCGGCCCAGGCGCCGTGTCCGCACACCCAGCAGCTCTGCCCGTTGAAGTTCGGCGAGTTCTCACCGACGAGGAACGTGTTGCTGGTGCCATCGGTCACGGTGGCGATGTTCGTCGTCTGTCCGCTGCTGCAGTCGCCAAACATTCCCTGAAACGTGCCGTCGCAGAGCCAGTAGGCGTTGGCCGGCGCGCTCGACCAGACGTCGAACGCCGGGTTTCCGGTGCGGGGGTCGCCCACACTCACGACGTAGTTCGTCGCGGCCGCGTTCACAGGCCCAGTGAGGTTGGAAATCGTGGTCCACCTTCGATCGGTGAACAACTTGTTCGAATCATCCGACGGGCAGAGGTAGCTGGAGATGATCGTGAGGCCGACCGTGGTGTTGGGCGGCGCGAAGTTGCTGCCATTGATCGAGGTGGCCGTCTGACCCACACTGAAGTTGATCGCGTTGAAGAGGGGGCCTTGCTCCATCTGGGGGAGGATGAAGGCCGCCCAGGGCCACCACGCCCCGCCCCAGCCACCCGCCGTGGGCGCGGTGAGGCGGTTTACCAGGGACCCTGGCGGGAAGCTCCCGACGATGTCATGGTAGTTGTGCATCGCCAGCCCGATCTGCTTCAGGTTGTTCACACACTGGGAGCGGCGGGCGGCCTCTCGGGCCGCCTGGACCGCGGGAAGCAGCAGTGCGATGAGCACCGCGATGATCGCGATCACCACCAGCAGTTCGATCAGAGTGAATCCTCGTCGTCTCATGGCGAATCTCTCCCCTTGGCGTCAAAAAAAGGACGTTGCCCTCTGAAGGTCACCAACCGAAGAAAACGGGGGACGACACCCAATCACCTCAAGTGGGAGGCGTATCGGTTCAATTCATCAATTAATTTATTAATATATTATTATGATGATTATCTCCGCGTGGGAGTGTCCGCCAGCACCTCGGTCTCCGGCTAGCCAAAGGTCGAAATGCCTTGGTCACTTCGCTCCTCCGTCAATCCAAGGATTTGGATTGTCGTCAGTGTTAATCGCCTCCGAGTCCGACGCAAGAAAAAAATCAAACTTCTTGCCGACCGGTCCCGCCGGCGGATTCTCGCGTATCAGGGCGATCGAGTCGGCAACGGTTCCCACGGGTTGGTGTGGCGGCGGATCAGGGCGGCCAACGCACGTGAGGACCGATGCCTCCATCGGGCCCTGTGGGCTTTCAACCAGACTCCAATCGACCTGGTCGTTTTCGAACGCGTCTCTGGATGACAGCCGCTCAACCTCGTTTCAACCCTCGTTCAGGAGGAGTTCGTGAAACGTGGTCTCCGCGCGGTTTCCTTGCCAAACGGAGGACGCCCTGGGCCCGCCAAGGGAGGCGCGAGACGACTCGCGCGCCGTCGGTGAGCGGCCCGCCGGCGATGGGAAAGCGGATCCACATCCCGACAGGGGTCGTGTCGACACGGAACTGGCGCCGGGGCGTCCCCTTCCACGCACACGCGAGTTGGACGACCCGGTCGTTCAGCGACCGCGCGGACACGATCCCGATCGTCCTGGCCCCGCGGATCCGAGTGGGATGGTCGGGATGCCGTTCGGGTTTTTCGGGCCTGGCTCGAAACCAAACCGACGGTGCTCACGTGTTCGCGGAGCTTCCAGAGAAGACCGGCTGGATGCTCGAGGCCGATCTGGAACGGGCAGGCCGGGAGACCAGGACGGTGTCGGACGACTGGCGGACCAGCACTCACATGGGCACGGGTTCATCACGACCCTGACCAAGCCCGGAGTCCCGCTCAAGACCCTGATGGCCCTGGCACGGCATTCCGACCCAAAGCTGACGATGAACGTCTACAATCACCTGACCATCCAGGACGCAGCCGTCGCCCTGGACGCCCTCCCTGATTTCTCTTCCCCGAGTCCGACTCCGGAGCGCCTCCGCGCGACCGGAACCGATCCTATGTGCATCCCTACATCCCTACTCGGGGGTCGTTTCGAGTCGGGAACTGGCGGACGCTGGCGACGACGACGAAAAAACCCCCGAGATCGGGGGCTGTCGTAACTCGCTAGAGATGTCGGACTTCGAAGCATCCAGTCGGGACCAGTCGGATGCGGTCGGTAGTGCCTCCCGTAGGACTCGAACCTACAACCCGCTGATTAAGAGTCAGCTGCTCTGCCAATTGAGCTAGGGAGGCGGCGATTGATTCGCGGTCCTCATTATCGTGTGAACGACGCCTGATTTCAAGAGCCAGGCGTGTCCACCCGCCCCGATTCTCGCGATTCCGTCGTTCTTTCAGTCCACCGGGCTTTGGTCGCTCTCACGGACCACCGCGTAGAACCTCGCGAGCGCGTTTGGCGACACGCCGAGGGCCGCCGCGGCCGTCAGCGACCAGTTCAAGATCGACTGGGCGACCACGCCTTGGGCTCGCCAACGTCTTGGCGACACCTTCACCTGTCCCGTCAGGACGGCGATTCTTCCCAGTCTTCGTAGACGTAACGAAAGAAAGAGGTCTTCCATCAGGCTCAGCCTGGGGAAGCCGCCCACTTTGGCGAACGCGTCTCGTGTCGTGAAGATCGCCTGGTCGCCGTACGGAACGCCAAGGAGACCCGCCCGGAGATCGGCCGCCGCGTCGATGATCCGGTAGATCGCCCCGGGGTGGTCGACGCGCATTCGGAAGCAACCGCCCGACACCTTCGGATTCGATCGAGCGAAGCTTCGAAGCGACGCGATGGAGCCGGCGGAGAGTCGGCAATCCGCGTGCAGGAACAGGAGAATCTCACCCGTCGCGAGGACCGCCCCAAGGTTTTGTTGCGCGGAGCGGCCCCGGGTCCCTTCCACCACGATCACGCCAGAAAAAGCTCGGGCCAGCGTCGCGGTGCCGTCGGGACTCCCCGCGTCCACCACGATGATTTCATCGGGTTCCTGGGCGTTGAGGCTCTCCAGCGCCCCGGCGATCGCGCGGGCCTCGTTCCAGGTCGGGATGATGACTGAGACGCGCATGGGTGGCGGCTCCGGGGCGAGCGAGTCCCGCCATGGGACCGAGTCAATGCCCCGAGCCTTCCCAGACGACGTCGGAGGCGGGGAAGACCGGGCCTTCGACGCAGACCCGGCGGAGGTCGACCGCGCCGCCGGGCTGTCGGATCGGCGCGACGCAACTGAAGCAGGCCCCGAAGCCGCAGGCCATGTGGTTTTCGAGCGAGAGGTCGCACGCCAGGTCGTGTCTGGCCACCAGCGCCGACAGCGCGCGGAGCATCGCCGGGGGGCCGCACCCCACCAAGCGACTCGGTCGTTCGCCGCGTTCGAGGCGACGGGCGAGTAACCCGGTGACGAAGCCGTGGTGACCCGCGCTCCCGTCGTCGGTCGCCATCTCCACGGGGATTCCAGCCGCCTCGAAGTCGTCACGACCCGCGGCGAGGTCGGCGGTTCGCACTCCGTAGAGCAAGGTCGCGGATCGCGCGAAGTTCGGGCCCGCGGAGCGGCCCGCGTAGTTGGCGAGCCCGAGCCACCACCGTCCCAGCGCGAGAAACGGAGTTTGCCCGATCCCGCCGGCGACGAACACCACGTCTCCGCCTGGCGAGGGTCCAAAGCCATTGCCCAGCGGTCCCCAGACCGGGAGGCGATCCCCTCGCCGTTTTTCCGAGAGGGCCCGGGTGCCCCGACCGATGACCAGATAGACGAAGTCGATGGCTTCGATTCGCCCCGCGCCGTCGTGGACCACGTCGTAGAGAGCGAAGGGGCGAGCCAGCAGCGGGTCGTTGGTCGTTCCCGCCCGGACCATCAGAAACTGACCTGGCAGAATGCGCTGGGCGATCTCCGAGGCGTCCAGTCGCAGGCGATACGTATCGCGAGCGATCAGGACGTTCTCGATGACGGGCGCGAGCCGTTGGATGGCACGGGGGGCGGCGACGGCTTCCAAAAGGGGCTGAACCTTTCGAACGGGTCACGGGGTCGTGGAAACGCGACGGACCGACCAAGTCACGATTCGTCCTCGGCCGGCTTCTCGGATTTGGGCTTCCGCTTCACGTCGAGCGCGGCCCTGGGGGCGCGCCGGGGAGTCGGTCGCCGACCCTTGGGCCCCCCAGGGCGACCGTGGGGCGGGCCTTGCGGTCGGGCGGAAGGCCCGAGGTCCAGTCCGATGATGCGCCGTTTGGGTGGACTCTCCGAGGTCGGACCGGGCCTTGGTGGGGCGGAGGGACGTGGAGGAGGCCCCGAGGCGGGGCGCGCTCCTCCCCTGGGAGGACGCGCGGGTCCGCCTTGAACTTGAAGTGGTGGTCGGGCCCCGGCTGGCGGGCCCCCGGAAGGGCCGCCCCGCGCGGGCCGCGCGTAAGGTGTTCGAGGGCCCTCGCCTGGACCAAGAGGTCCGCGCTCGGGTTCGGGCGATCGAGAGCCTCCCGCCGGTGGTCGGGGAGGCCCAACCTGGGCGGGCCGGGCGTACGGCGTTCGAGGCCCCCCCTGGCCTGGCCCGCTCGGTCCTCGCCCCTGAATCGGGGATCGGGGTCCGACGTTCGGGCCGACGGGGGGCCGGCCGGCCGATTGGCGAGGCGGGGCCGAGTGAGGTCGACCCGATCGTTCCGGGGGGCGTTCCAGGTTGCCAGATCTCGGCCCTCGTCCGGGGCCCTCCGGGATCGATTGTTTTTTGGGACTGGATTCCGAGGACTTGCTTGTCGGTCGAGGCTCTCGGGGCCGGACGTCGGGTCGTTCCGGGAATGGGACGAACTCGCCCGAGGCGACCCTCGCGAGGAGTTCCACCTCGCGGGCCGCCAGGGGTCGACAGGCCCCGACGGCCAGGCCCTTCAGGCCGATCGGGCCGACGGCGATCCGGGTCAGGGACATCACCTTGTGGCCGAGCTTCGCGAGCATCCGGCGGATCTCGCGGTTCTTGCCCTCGGCCAGCGTCATCTCAAGCACGGTGGCCTGGCCGCGTCGGGCGACGGGCCGGACCCGCTTGGCTCGGACCTTGCCCTCGGCGAGCCAGATCCCCTCGGTCAACTTGTTGAAGACGTCGCGTCCGGGGTCACCCGCGACCACCACCCGATAAAGTTTCTCAACGCCGAACTTCGGATGCGCCAGTTTGTTGGCGAGCTCCCCGTCGTTCGTCAAGATCATGAGGCCGGTGCTCTGCTCGTCCAGTCTCCCCACGGTGTAGACACGCTGGGGAATCTCGGGGAGGAGGTCGACCACCTTGGGTTTGCCGGCGGGATCGTGGCTGGTGGAGACGTAGCCCTTGGGCTTGTTGACGGCGAAGTAAACGAGCCGTTCCTCCCGGATTCTCTGCCCGTCCACGGCGACGACGGCCTTCCTGGGATCGACGCGCGTTCCCAGCTCTCGGACCACCTTCCCATCCACCGTCACTCGACCTCGCAGGATCAATTCCTCGCACGATCGCCGAGAGCCCTGCCCCGCGTGGGCCAGCAGCTTCTGAAGACGCTCCTCGCCCACGGGGGTCGCGGGGGGCCGGGAGTGTTCACGTCGGGGGGGCCGCTGGGTCGGCCCCGCCGGGGACGTCCCGGAGGCGGGAGGACCGTTGGGCCTGAACGCGTGCGCGCCTGGACGTTTCGGACCGCTCGGACCCGAACGTCGGGGAGGGCCAGCGGGTTTCCCCAGGGGACGCGGCCGATTCTGGCCGGGCCTGGGTGTTCGGCGGTTCGCCATGATCGTCAAACCTCGTTCGACCGGCCCGACTGGTTCCACTCCCGCAAAGGCCGGCGTTGCGAGTGACTCGGATGCATGGATACGCGGGAACCCGTTTCGGGTCTCGCAATCCTTTATTATCCAGGCCCGTCGGCGGTTGTCTAGCGCCGACGGGCCGTGAATTCAGCCCGAGCGCGTGGCTGAGGGCTGTTGTTGCGTCAGGCAATGCAGCGTGCCCAGGCCCAGGACCAGATCCACGGCGTGGACGCCGACGACCGACCGCTCGGGAAACGCCGAGGCGAGCGTGTTCAAGGCGATCCGGTCATTGGGGTCGTTGAACGTCGGCACGATCACCAGTCCGTTCGCGATGAAAAAATTCGCATAGCTCGCCGGCAGACGCTGGCCTTCGAACACCACGGGCGAGGGCATCGGCAACTCGATCACCTCCAGAGGATTCCCGTCCTGGTCCCTGGCCTCGCGGAGCCGACGGAGGTTCTCCCGGAGGGGCTCGTGGTTGGGGTCGCCCTGGTTCGTCTCAACGACCGTGACGACGCGGGAAGGCCCGACGAACCGGGCGAGATCGTCCACGTGTCCATGGGTGTCGTCGCCATCGATTCCGCGACCCAGCCAGATCACGTGGCGCACCCCCAGGTACTCGGAGAAGACCCGTTCGACCCCGTCTCGACCCAGGCGGGGGTTCCGCTCCTGGACCTCGCTCAGCAAGCATTCCTCGGTCGTCAACAACGTTCCCAGGCCGTTGACGTCGATCGCCCCCCCCTCCATCACCACGCGAACCAACCCTCCCTCACGATCGACCCGGGGCACCCAGCGCGTCATGCCCAGACGCCTGGCCAACCTGGACGGCAATCGGTCGTCCCGACGGTGGTTCTCGTACTTCGCCCAACCATTGAACCGCCAGTCGACCATCCCGACGCGCTGGTCCTGAGCGTCGAGCCAGGGGTTGACGACGAACGTCGGCCCCGAGTCGCGGACCCAGACCCGGTCGGTCGGGGCCTTCACGAACGTCACCCGAGAAAGGTCCACGCCCGCCCTGTCCAGCCGGTCGGCCGCGCCTCGTTCCATTTTCCGACCGCCGACGCAGATCCTGACCGGCTCGG
>JBFWRA010000054.1:0-9806 GCA_050249155.1 Isosphaeraceae bacterium
CGAGGCCCCAACGCCGGCGATTACGCCACGTTCAACCAGCTCTTTCCGCTCGGGCACAAGTACCTGGGCATCGCGGACCTGGTGGGTCGGCAGAACGTCCTCGCACCGAACGTCAACTTGAAGCTGTACTTCGGGAAGCGTGCCAATCTCCTGCTTTGGTACAATAACTTTCACCTGGCCTCCGCGCGCGACGCGCTCTACAACGCCGGCGGCGTGCCGTACCGTCGCGATCTGACAGGCCGGGCCGGCCGATACGTCGGCGACGAACTCGACGTGATGTTGAACTTCCTCGTGAACCCCAACGTCGACTGGCAGATCGGCCTCTCCCATTTCTGGGCGGGGTCGTTCATCCAGAGGACCGCGAAGAACCCCGAGTCCGCCGAGGACGGCAACTTCTTCTACACGCAGTTCACGTTCCGGTTCTAACGGGACGGAGTTGGGATAGGTCGTCTTCGCGTCGATTCACTCGAAGTGATCGTGGAAGAGGTGCGTCCCCGGGACTTGGCCTCTCGAGGATTGGCGAGAAGCCGCCTCGTCACGTCGATCGGACTGGAGCCGCTCAGCGGAAGATCCGCTGGGCGAAGAGGTACAGGTCGTTTTTCCAGACGGAGAAGTCGTGCCCGCCGGGCTCGACGTGCCAGACGTGGGGCACGCCCTTCTCCTTCAGGTACGCATGCGTCCTTTGGCTGACGTTGATCAGGCGGTCCCGATCGCCGCATGAGATCCAGAGCAGTTTCAGCGACTTCGCCGCCTCCTCCGGGTTCGGCAACAGCCGCTCCGGGGCGCGTGTGTTCGGCGCGGAGGAGAAACCGCCGACCCATGCGAACGTGTCGAGATGGCCCAGGCCAAAGTTCAGCGCCTGGCCGCCACCCATCGAGAGTCCGGCGATCGCTCGGCTCTCGCGATCTTTTCTCACTGGATACGTCCTCTCGATGAACGGGATGACGTCCTTCAATAAATCCCCCTCGAACGTCTCGAACGCCTTCGCGTGCTGGAAGACGTTTCCCTCCGCCCGATCGTTTGGCTGAGCCCGGCCGTTGGGCATGACCACGATCATCGGCGTGGCCTTACCGTCGGCGTGGAGGTTGTCCAGGACGGTGGCCGGGTCCGCGCCTCGCCTCCACTCCTCCTCATCGCCGCCGATGCCGTGGAGCAGGTACAGGACCGGGTAGACCTGATCCTTCGAAAACCCGGGGGGCGTGTAGACCAGCATCTTCCGCCGCGTGCCGACCGACGAGGAGTCATACTCCACCGTCTCGATCCGGCCCCGTTCGATCCCCTCCCGCCTCGCGCCGAAGCCCTCCGGAGCCGCCTCGAACGCGGGCTTGTCGTCCGGACCCAGGACGATGGGGGCCCCCTTCCTCGTCTGAGCCGAGGCGACCGACACGGTCAGAGGCAACAGCAGGACGGCGATCCCAAGGCGGTTCATGGGCGTCTCTCCAGGGAAGGGAAACCAGGACGGGCGCGGTCGCCAGGCCACTCGTCGAGCAGTTTACCGTCTCTCCTCAACGGGCGTAACCGTCGCGTCTTTCCGAGACGCGCGGGACGTTCGAGCCCCGCCCGAACGAAATCGCGGGACTGGACGACCCTCCAAGTTCCTTCAAGCTCAGGCTGGGAGGCGGCCTCACTCCCGCCAGCCGAGGTGGCGCCAGGGCTTCCGCCCATGCGCGGTCTTCGGGCGACGACGGCGGCTGGGGTGAGCCGGGATACATGTAGTCCTCGTAACCCGAGGCGTCGTGGATCCGATGGAGCACGTCCTGAAGGTCCAGGGTGGCGTCTCGATCCGGTTCGCGAAGGGGAATCGGCAAGCGCGGAAGGGGGTCGCGGAGTCCGATCGGCCAGAATCCCGCTTCGGGGCGCTCACCGACTCGCCTGACCAGCACCGAGAACGCACAGGCCGGCCGATCGTCGAGTGGCATGGGTGTACCGCCCCGAAGGAGGTCGATCTCGACCAGGTGCGCCCGACTGCCCAGCGACTGTTGACGCTTCGCCACGTACTGTTCACGATCCGGCCCCGGCCGCTTGTTCGCGGGGCTCGGAACCTCGATCATCCCCACCAACTCGCGGCTCTTACGATCGCGAATCTCGACGAAGGCGACCCACTCGACGTCCAGGGCGGGCACGCGGACCCGAGCCGGCGCTTCGATCACCCCGGCCACGACCGGACGCTCGGCCGTGACCTTGGCCCCAGCCACGCTGACGTCCGCGCGGCCCAGGAATCGCCGGGAGAAGTCCGTCGCATGTTCATGGACGTAAACGTGCTCGTCGATCTTGACGACGTCATTCGGCCGCGCCTGGGCCACCAGGGCTTCGGCGATCGCGGACATGAGCTTTTCGTGGAAATCGTGCCAGACGTCATCCTCTTCCAGGAACGGGTTCATTCCAGGGTAAGGTGAGGGCATCTCAGCGGGCCTCCTTGAAAGGACGCCATTCTCAGGGCGCGAACGATCGAGAGCGACACGCTGGAAGGGTACGAGCGCAGTGCCGGGAACCACTCCACCTCACAGGTCCGATTCCTCGCGGGTCCGCGGTCCCTCTCCACGGGAGACCACCCGTCGCGTCGCCAACGAACTCGTTCGGACTCTTGAGCGAGGGGCGGCTCGAAGCTATAGTGACTGTCCAGGTACCAGGACGTTCCGAGACGCCGCGGGCTCCGACGACCGTCCGACTTTCGCCAGGCTCAGGTTCGGAGGCGGTCTTGCCCACGCCCACCATCGGCGTCATTCCAGGAGACGGGGTCGGTCCCGAAGTCGTCGCCGAGGCCCTCGCCGTGCTCGGCCTGGCCGCGTCTCGGGACGGGTTTCAGTACACTCTCAGATCGTTCGACCTTGGCGGCGAGCGTTACCTCAAGACCGGGGAGGTCCTGCCCGACGCGACGCTCGAGGAGCTTCGCGCGTGCGACGCCCTCGTTCTGGGTGCCGTGGGTCATCCTGGCGTTCCCCCCGGGGTGCTCGAAAAGGGGATCTTGCTCCGCCTTCGATTCGCCTTTCATCAATACGTCAACCTCCGGCCGGTCAAGCTTTATCCCGGCGTCGAGACGCCCATCAAGGGGAAAGGGCCCGCGGAGATCGACATGGTCGTCGTTCGCGAGAACAACGAGGACCTGTACGTCGGCGCGGGGGGCTTCACGCGCAAGGGGACGCCCGAGGAAGTCGCCATTCAGACCTCGATCAACACCAGGGTCGGGGTCGAACGTTGTCTACGGTACGCCTTCGACCTCGCCCGAACCCGCGGTAAGGCCAGGGCTTACCCAGGGCTTTCCAAAGCCGACCGGGACGAGGGCCGGATCGGCCAGGTCACGTTGGTCGCCAAGACGAACGTCTTGACGTTCGCCCACGACCTCTGGATGCGAGCCTTCGATGAGGTCGCCCGCGACTACCCGGAGATCAAGGCCGACTATCAGCACGTCGACGCCTGCTGCATGCGGATGGTGGTCAGTCCCGAGCGGTTCGACGTGATCGCCACCACGAACATGTTCGGCGACATCATCACCGACCTGGGCGCGGTCCTCCAGGGGGGGATGGGCCTGGCCGCCTCGGGCAACCTGAACCCGCTTCGAACCGCTCCCAGCATGTTCGAGCCGGTCCACGGGTCGGCCCCGGACATCGCCGGCAAGGGGATCGCCAACCCGATCGCCGCGATTCTCTCGGTGGCCATGATGCTGGACCACCTGGGAGCGTCCCAAACTTCCGAGCGGATTCGCCAGGCCGTGGCCTCGGTACTCAAAGAGGGTCGCCCAAGGACTCCGGACCTCGGGGGCACCGCCACCACCGTGGAGGTCGGTACGGCCGTGAGGGAGTCGCTGGCCTGATCGGGTCGCGGATCGCCACGGGCGTGGACGGACGGAGCGAAACGAACCCTCCGTCGAACACGGATCAAGGAGTGAGAGCGAACGTTGTTCGAATCCATTCTCTCCGATCGATACCCGCGGCCCGTCCCGACCCGTCTTCCCTTGACCCGGGAGGAGCGATTTCCCCATGAGCCTTGGCGCGTGTCCGGCCCTTGACGCCAGCGTCCTCGTCCTGAACAAGTTTTACATGGCGGTCCACGTGATCTCGGTCCGCCGGGCGTTCCGACTGCTCTTCAAGGACCTCGCCGAAGTCGTCCTGCTCGACGAGGGACGCTATCAAACCTTCGACTTCCAGAGCTGGCGCGAGGTCTCCGAGGCCCGCCGTCGCTTCGCCCACCCGGACGAGGAATTCATCCGGACGGTGCATTTCGAGATCCAGGTTCCCCGGATCATCCGACTGCTCGCTTTCGACCGGCTTCCACGGGCCAAGGTCAAATTCAACCGCCGCAACATCTTCGCCAGGGACGGCAACCGCTGCCAGTATTGCGGGAAGCGGTTCCCCACCAGTGAACTGAGCCTGGACCACGTCTTGCCTCGCAGCCGCGGCGGACCCTCGAACTGGGACAACATCGTCTGCGCCTGCCTGAACTGCAACGTCAGAAAGGGGGGCCGCACCCCCTGGGAGGCCGGGATGCGGCTAATCAAGGAACCGGTCCAGCCCAAGACCAGCCCCGCCCTGCGTCTGAAGCTCAACAACCGGCGCTACCGAAGCTGGAAATCATTCCTCGACAACGCCTACTGGACGGTCGAATTGAAGTGACCGGGGCGTCGATCGTCCTGGAACCCGGACGGCGCTGGCTCAATCTATGGATGGAAATCGCTTAAGGATTGAGGTAGTGTTCCATGATGGGGTCCGGGTTCCATCTCACCCCCCCACGCGTTCCACAGAGGGCTTGTCGATGCACCGCGCCGCTAGGGAAAGCCGTCCGCCATCGGGCTTCACGCTGATCGAACTCCTCGTCGTGATCGCCATCATTGGCGTGCTCGTCGCCCTGATCATGCCGGCGGTTCAATCGGCCCGCGAGGCCGCCAACCGCGCGAAATGCCAGAATAACCTGAAACAACTCGGCCTGGCCGCGCAGGAGTATCACGATTCGTTCAACGCGTTTCCGTGCGGCTGGTACTGCTCGCCACCGGTTTACGACGAGAACAACGCGCTGATCGCCGGCGACCTCAACTGCGCGACCACGGGGACGCCTTTTCAGACCTACATGTGGAACGGGCTTCCCGGCCTGTTCCTCAAGCTGGAACAGAACAACCTCTGGAACGAGATCAACTTTGATCTTCCTCCGACGGATCGTTCCAACTGGACGAGCATCCGGCGGACGGTGGACGGTCTGGTTTGCCCGTCCAATCCGAAGCCGGACATCACGTCGCTGGGAATCGCCGTGCGCCCGGGTCCCTCGGCCTATCGCGGCAACATGTCCGCGGGGATGGTCCCCCCAGGCTCGCCCGGCTGCCCCACGCTTCAGCCCACGAATCCCGCCTGTTGCATCTTCGACAACGGAATCATGTTTCAAAACTACGAAGTCAACATCGCGGATATCGCCGACGGGACGTCCAACACGATGCTGATCGGGGAGACGCTTCAGGGCAACTGGGCCGACGCGACGAGCTGCTGTGTTCGGACCAACGTCGACCGGACGGTCAACAAGCCGATCGGGGCCGGGGGCAAGCTCTTCAACACCTACTGGATGAGCAAGCACCCCAACCTGGTCAATTTCGTCCGTTGCGACGGCAGCGTCACACCCGTCACGAATCAGATCAACAAACTCGTCCTCATCAAGCTGATGACGCGCAACGGCGGCGAAACGATCTCGAGCGAGGAGCAGCGTTGAGGCCCAACGCGCGGCCAGCCGAGTTATCCCCGAGACGCGAAAAACCCCGGGTGAACCCGGGGTTTTTCGTTGGGTGATCGAGACTGGAAGAGGAAAAGGAACCGTCGGAGGCCCTGATCACTCGGGCGCGGGAGTGCAGGATTCCCCCTTCAGCGCGTCTTTCTTCTCGTTGATGACCGGGCAGTTCGCGCACTCCTCGGCGTTCAACTCGGTGAACTCCTTCCACTCCTCGGGAAGGTTGTCTTGATGGAAGATCGCCTCGACCGGACATTCGGGCACGCAGGCCTCGCAGTCGATGCATTCTTCGGGGTGGATGTAGAGCATCTGCGCCCCTTCATAGAAGCAATCGACGGGGCAGACGACCACACAGTCGGTGTACTTGCAGTCGAAGCAGGGCTCGGCAACCACGTGAGCCATTCGAAGCTCCTTGAAATGTCGCTTGCGACGATCGGCCGGCGGCGGGAACGGGCGGAGGCCCACGCTCGAGAATCTTGGCCGGCCCACGGCTCAAAATCTTAGAGAAGCGGAGCACGCCGGTCAAGTATCGAGAACCCCCGCCGGCACGACAGAAGGGTTCTCAGGACTTGGCCTTCCGCTTGGCGCTCTTGATCAGGATCGGCTTGACCGGAACGTCCCCATGCGGGCCCCGGCGGCCCGTCTGGACCTGGGCGATGGCGTCCACGACCTCCATCCCCGACGTCACCCGCCCAAAGACCGTGTAACCGGCCGAACTGGGGTTGCGGTCGAGTCCTCCAGAGTTATCGACCAGGTTGATGAAAAACTGCGAGGTCGCCGAGTCGGGCTGATTGGTCCTGGCCATCGCGATGGTTCCGCGCTTGTTGCTCAGGCCGTTGCCCGCCTCGTTCTTGATCTGACCGTGCTGGCCCTTGATCTTCTCCTCCATCTTTTCGGTCATGCCGCCGCCCTGGATCATGAATCCCGGGATCACGCGATGGAAGATCAGACCGTCGTAAAAGCCTTCGTCCACGTACTTCAGAAAGTTCGCGACCGAGATCGGGGCCTTGGCCGGATCGAGTTCAATCGTGATCGCGCCCATCGACGTCTCGAGTTCGACGACGGGGTTCGGTTCCGACTGAGCCGCGGAGGACTCGCCAGGGGTCAAGGCGCAGAAGCCGAGCAGGGCCAGCGCGCCCAGGCAAACGTAAAACATGGTGCGTCCCTGAGTCATGGTGCTAAGGTTCCCAAAGTGGCGTCGCGACGCGGAACGGGTGAGGCGGGTCGACGCGGTGGGTTCCGCGACGACGATCGGTCGAGTCGGCCGGACCAGGCTCTCCGTTCAGGGCGACTGTGCCAGGAATTCCGGCCTGACGGGCCGGTGGATCGCGACGAATTTAGCACAGGCCACCGCCCGACGTCGAGCGACCGCCAGGGTCGTGCGCGCGACCGAGGCCCACCCGCGCTGGCGGATGGGCCCCAGGTCGGTCGGTTGAGGAGCCCGACTTACCGCGTTCGATCCATGAGGCTGGCGACCTCCTCGGCCATGCCAGGAGTCAACCGGTCCTTGCCTTCGAAGGCCTTGCGAAGGTAGTCCCTGGCCTGCGCCAGGCGCTGGGAGTCGCTGGCGATCAGCTTGCCCATGTGGAAATTCAAGACGGGGTGGTCGGGCGACTTCCGCAGTCCCTTGGCGTACGACTCCTCCGCCTCTCGGGACTGACCCAGGCCTTCCTGGATCGCGCCCAGAGTGTCGAAGAATTCGCCGGGGAGCGTTGACGGATCGACCCTCTCGAGCAGGGCGTTGGCCATCGTCAGCGCCTTGCGACTCTCGCCGAGGGAGGTGTGGAGAATCCATGCCTTGTTATTGATCGCCTCGACCGAGTTGGCCTGGGTCTCCAGCACCTTGTCGTACTGTTCGACGGCCTGCTCGAAGTAGGGACGCGCCTCGGAACGGTCCCTCGTCTGTTCGGCGACGGTCAGAAGGATGTCGCCGTAATTCAGGTGGACGACCGGCGTATCGAGCTTCGCCACGGCCTTCCCCGCCCAGGAGAGCGCCTGGGTGAGTTGGCCCGCCTTGTGGTAACCGACGGCGAGGGCCAGCAGCAGGTCCCCCTTCTGGTCTCGGGCGGAGACGGATTCCGCCAGCCCGTCCGCCGCCTTGAGGCGTTCGGCGGACGCCTTGGCGTCACCAGCGGTCGGCGTCGCGAGGACTTCCACCAGCCTGGCGACGCCGAGGGCGTCCTCGGGCACGGCGTCGATCCCCGCGCGAAGCGTCGCGGCGGCGGCGTCGATCTTCCCCTGGGCCACCTGGACATCCGCCTTCTGATGGTAGGCCGAGGTGTACCGGGGTTGCGCCTTCAGAACCTCGTCGAGCTTCTGGATCGCCTCGGCCCTGCGCGCCTCGGTTTGCGACCGCGTCGAGGCGGGCTGAGTCAAGGCCCTGGCTTCCAGCAGGACCGCGTCGAACCGGTTTCGATCGTTCTCCCGCACCATCCTGGTCTGCTTGATGGCCTCGTCGAACTGGCCGATCTCCAGCCGGGCCTGGGCGAGCATGAGCCGGACGTCCGGCTGCGCGGGGTCGCGTTCCAGGGCTTCGGCATACGCGGCCGCGGCGTCGCTGGGGCGTCCCTGGGCGGTGTAGAGCCTGGCCCTCATGAGCGGGCCAACCGGGGAATTCTTGGCGATCCGATCGATTTCCTTGGTGATTGAAGCCGCCTTGGCGAGATCGCCCCCCCGGAAGGCCAGTTCACAGTCTTGCTGAAGGAAGACGACCTCGTCGGGGAACTTCACCCGGAACTGGCGGATCAGGCTGGCGGCTTTCTCTCGGAATCCTCGTTCCGCCGCGGCGTCGTCCTTGCTGGCGGCCTGATCGGCCTGAGCCGCGACGACCTGGACCAGCGACGCGGCGAGCGTCGCGTCGGTCGGATTCTTGGCCACGAGTTCGCGGAGCGAGGCTTCGGCCCCCGCGTCGTCCCCTTGCTCGCGATGGACCTCGACCAGAAGCCTGGCCATCGGTCCCTCGGTGGCGCCCTTGGCCTGGGCCGTCACGAACGCCAGAGCTTCCTTGGCCCCTTTGGTCGAGGAGAGTAGCAGGTACTTGGCTTTGACCAGGTCGATCGAGTCGGGCTCGACCGACAGACCTTCGTCGAGCGCCTTGAGGGCCCGGTCACTGGCCGAGGCTTCGGGAGGCAGGGCGCTTTCCAGCCCGGCGAGCATCAGGTGGAGAACGGCCGGAACCTTGCCGCCGGCTTTCCTCGGGGTGGCGATCGCCTTGCGCAGCAGGTCGGCCGCCTCGGCGGACTTCTTCTCCTCGCCCAGCGCGTACGCCTTCGAGACCACCGCGCCGGTGTGGGTTGGATCGACCGACAACACGTAGTCGAGCTGGGCCGCGGCGGGGGCGTACTCCTTGTTCTGGCGGTAGAGATTGGCCGCGCGAACGCGCTCGTCGAGAGTCGGCGGGTTCGTGGTGTCGTTGAGCATCACGGCGATCTCGCGACGGGCGGAGTTCCACTGACCCTTGGCCGCGTAGGCGGCGGTCAGTTGCCAGTGATCGGCCCTGGCCAGGGCTCCGGGGCCTTCGCTGGAGCGCAGCGCCTCGAACCGCTGAATCGCGTCACCGACCTCGCCGGTCCTCAGCGCGAGGTTCGCGAGGGCCGATTGCGCCGCGGCGGTCAACGAAAGGCCGGTGTCGAGTTCCTTGGTCGAGCCGTCCCTGGCGATCGCTTCCAGGGTTTTGGTCGCGGAGCGCGTGTCACCCAGTCGGCTGGCGATCTGGGCCTTCCAGTACTGAACGACCTTGTTGCCCGGGTCTTTCTTGAGCGCCGCGGCGAAGAAGCCGTCGGCCTCGGCGAGCTTGCCGCGATCGAGGGCGAGTTGGGCCTCGAGCAGGTCGGCGGCGGCGGCCTCCTTCCAGCGGGCGCGGATCTTTGCGATCGACGAGGAGACGGCCGGGTAGTCCTTTTGCCGAAGGTCGAGCAAGGCGAGCTGAACCAGGGGCGCGGAGTTCTCGACACGCTCGGCGACATTGATGAGAAGGCGTCGGGCTTCCTTCACGTCCTCCAGCAGGTCGGCGAGCACCTGGGCGCGAAGGAGCGACACGCTGAGGTTGTCGGGATGCCGATCAAGGAAGTCCGCGAGGACCTTGTCCGCCTCCTTGGGCTTGT
>JBFWRA010000055.1:0-9799 GCA_050249155.1 Isosphaeraceae bacterium
CTGGGTCGCAGGGGGGTCGGGGCGTTTCCCAAGGGCAGGCAGGTCGAGCCCACCGCGCTGAACGAGGTGAGGTCGCTTCTGGCCGACCAGCCCAGGGATCGCGACCTCCTCATCGAACACCTCCACGTGAGCCAGGACCGATACGGTCGCCTCTCCGACGAGCACCTCGCCGCGCTGGCGGGGGAGATGGGCTTGTCGATGGTCGAGGTCTACGAGACGGCCTCGTTTTACGCCCATTTCGACCTGGTCGCGGAGGGTGAGGCCGATCCTCCACCGTTGACCGTCCGGGTCTGCGATAGTGTGACGTGCGCCCTCTTCGACGCGGAAAGCCTTTATGAGGAGGTTCGGACGGCGCTCGGTCCGGAGGTTCGGGTGCTCAAGGCCCCTTGCATGGGTCGCTGCGATCAGGCGCCCGTCGTCGTGGCGGGTCGTGGCCATCTCACCAACGCGACCAGGGAGAGCGTCGTCGCCGCGGTCGCCCGAAAGGAGTTCGCCCCGGTCCTCCCCGCGTCGGCGCTCCGCCTGCCGGGAGCGATCGCCAGCGGTGCCTATCAGGTCCTTCGCGACCTTCGCTCGGGTCGCCGATCGCGCGAGGACGTGTTGAAAGCCATCGAGGACTCGGGTCTTCGCGGGCTCGGCGGCGCGGGCTTTGGCGCGGGGCGGAAGTGGCGGCTGGTTCGGGAAGGCCCCAGCCCTCGAATCCTGGCGGTGAACGCCGACGAGGGCGAGCCCGGCACCTTCAAGGATCGATTCTACCTGGAGACCGATCCGCACCGATTCCTCGAAGGGACGCTGATCGCGGCGTGGGCCATCGAGGCCGAGGACGTTTACATCTATCTGCGCGATGAATACCCTCAAATCCATCTCTCGCTCCGTGAGGAACTCGCCCAACTTTCGAGAGAGGGCCTGATCGATCCGCCGCGGGTCCACCTGCGCAGAGGCGCGGGGGCGTACATCTGCGGCGAGGAAACGGCGATGCTGGAGAGCCTGGAGGGAAAGCGGGGATATCCTCGGCAGAAACCGCCGTTCCCCACGCAGGTCGGACTCTTTGGCAGGCCGACGTTGATCCACAACGTGGAGACTCTTCACTGGATTCGCGACGTCCTTCAACGGGGGCCGGACTGGCTGGCCGGTCAAGGGCGGCGGGGTCGTCAAGGGTTTCGCGGGTTCTCGGTTTCCGGCAGGGTGAAACGACCGGGCGTCAAACTCGCCCCCGCCGGAGTGACGGCCCGGGAACTCATCGACGAATTCTCCGGTGGCATGCTCGACGGTCACATCTTCAAGGGCTACTTGCCCGGCGGCGCGTCGGGGGGTGTTTTGCCGGCGGCCCTCGCCGACTTACCCCTCGACTTTGGCACGCTCGAAGCCCAGGGCTGCTTCATCGGTTCGGCCG
Organism: Isosphaeraceae bacterium; assembly: GCA_050249155.1. Lineage (GTDB taxonomy): Bacteria > Planctomycetota > Planctomycetia > Isosphaerales > Isosphaeraceae > JBFWRA01. The sequence continues at coordinate 1,394 of JBFWRA010000055.1, forward strand.
GCGTCGTGATCCTCTCCGATCAGGATGACGTTCGCGCGGTCGCCGAGAACCTCATGAGGTTCTTCGCCGACGAAAGCTGCGGCCAGTGCACGCCCTGTCGCCTTGGCACCGAGAAGGCCGTCATGTTGATGAGTCAAAATCAATGGGACGAGCCCGTGTTGACGCAATTGAGCACCGTCATGCGTGACGCCTCGATCTGCGGCCTCGGCCAGGCGGCCGCGAACCCCTTGCTCTGCGCGCTGCGATACTTCCCGGACGACCTCCGATGACCACTCCCAGTTCCCAGGCTGAGTCGATCCGATTTACGTTGAACGCGCGATCCGTGACCGCGCTTCCCGGTGAAACGATCTGGGAAGTCGCCGATCGCGAAGGGTTGACGATCCCACACCTTTGCCATGCTCCCGAGCCCGGCTACCGGCCCGACGGCAACTGCCGGGCCTGCATGGTCGAGATTGTCGGAGAACGTGTGCTCGCACCCTCATGTCTGCGAAGACCCACGCCTGGGATGGAAGTCCGAACGGAATCGCCGCGAGCCAGGTCGGCCCGCGCGCTGGTGTTCGAATTGCTCATGGCCGACCAGCCGCCCCGCGAGTCGGCTCCCGACCCCGCGTCGGCGTTCTGGTCCTGGGCCGAGCGCGTCGGTGTGACTTCCAGCCGGTTCCCCAGCCGAGGTGTGGAGCGGGCTCAGGCTCCCGATCGCAGCCATCCCGCGATGGCCGTGCAGCTCGACGCCTGTATTCATTGCGGCCTTTGCGTGCGAGCCTGTCGCGAGGTCCAGGTCAACGACGTGATCGGTATGGCGTACCGTGGCCACTCCGCCCAGATCGTCTTCGACCTCGACGACCCCATGGGCGAGAGCACCTGCGTCGGCTGCGGCGAGTGCGTTCAGGCCTGCCCGACCGGGGCGCTCCTACCCGCGTCGGTACTCGACTCTTCCGGCCGGCGGACCCGGCTTCCGGACCGCACCGTCGACACGCTTTGCCCTTATTGCGGCGTTGGCTGTCAACTCACCTATCAGATCAAGGACGAACGGATTCTCGCGGCGGTGGGGCGTGACGGACCCGCCAATCACAATCGGCTCTGCGTGAAAGGTCGTTTTGGCTTCGACTACGTTCACCACCCCCAACGCTTGACCGTCCCGCTCGTCCGAAAGGACGGGGTTCCCAAGAGTCCTGGTGAACGAATCGACCCAGGCGCTCCCTGGACTCACTTTCGCGAGGCGACCTGGGACGAGGCCCTGGACCGCGCCGCCGCGGGGCTGGATCGTATCCGGGCCCTGTACGGTGGGGACGCCCTGGCGGGCTTCGGATCGGCGAAGGGATCGAACGAAGAGGCGTATTTGTTCCAAAAACTGGTGCGATCCGGTTTTGGATCGAATCACGTCGATCATTGCACGCGACTCTGTCACGCCTCCTCGGTGGCCGCGTTGCTGGAGACGATCGGGTCGGGCTCGGTCACGGCGCCTGTCTCCGAATGCGTCCGATCGGACGTCATCGTCGTGATCGGGGCCAACCCGACGGTCAATCACCCGGTCGCCGCGACGTTCATCAAGAACGCGGCGAGGCGGGGCGCGAAGTTGATCGTGATCGACCCCAGGGGGCAAGGCTTGAGTCGGCACGCCACGCACAATCTGGCGTTCCGCCCAGGGTCCGACGTCCCCCTGCTCAACGCGCTGCTCCATACGATCATCGAGGAGGGACTTTACGATCGCGAATACGTTGAGCGGTTCACCGAAGGGTTCCACGCGCTGCGGTCGATGGTCGGAGACTTCAGTCCCGAGGCGATGGCACCCGTGTGCGGCGTCGGGGCCGAGCGGCTCCGCGAGGTCGCCAGGCTGTACGCCAGGGCCCGAGGCGCGATGATCTTCTGGGGCATGGGCATTTCCCAGCATGTGCATGGGACGGACAACGCGCGTTGCCTGATCGCGCTGGCCTTGATCTGCGGGCACGTGGGCAAGCCAGGCGGCGGTCTGCACCCGCTTCGCGGACAGAACAACGTGCAGGGGGCGTCGGACGCCGGCTTGATCCCCATGGTCTTTCCGGACTACCGTCCCGTGACCGACCCCCTGGCCAGGGCGGAGTTCGAGTCGCTCTGGGGGGTTTCGCTGAGCCCCGATCCGGGACTGACGGTGGTCGAGATCATGGACGCGATCCACGCGGGAAGAATTCGAGGAATGTACGTCGTCGGGGAGAACCCCGCGATGTCGGACCCCGACGTCGCCCACGCGCGCGAGGCTCTGGCCACCTTGGAGCATCTCGTCGTGCAGGACCTGTTCCTCACGGAGACGGCCTTTCACGCGGACGTCGTGCTTCCCGCCTCGGCGTTCGCCGAGAAGACCGGCACGTTCACCAACACGGACCGTCGGGTCCAACTGGGGAGAGTGGCGATCAACCCCCCGGGGGACGCTCGACAGGACTGGTGGATCATCCAGGAGATCGCCCGACGGCTCGGGCTGAACTGGAACTACCAGCATCCCCGCGAGGTTTACGAGGAACTTCGAGGAACGACGCCCTCCATTCAAGGCATCACGTGGGATCGTCTGGAGCGCGAGGGGGCCGTCACCTACCCCTGCGCCGCCGAGGACGAACCTGGCCACGAGGTCATCTTTGGCGATGGCTTCCCCACGGCGAGCGGGCGGGGAAAACTCGTTCCCGCGGGTCTCGAACCCCCCGACGAGGTACCGGACGACGCCTTCCCCTGGATCCTGACCACGGGCAGGCTTCTGGAGCACTGGCACACCGGGGCGATGACCCGAAGGGCGGAGGTGCTCGACGCGATCGAGCCCGAGGCGTTCGCCCACGTCGCGCCCGGAGACCTCGCCAGAATGAGGATCGCGCCTGGCGACCCGATTCGAGTGACCACGCGTCGCGGAACGATCGTGCTGAAGGCCAGGTCGGATCGTGACGTGCCACCCGGAGTGGTGTTCATCCCCTTCTGCTACGTCGAGGCGGCGGCGAACCTCCTGACCAACCCCGCCCTGGACCCGTTCGGCAAAATCCCGGAGTTCAAGTTCTGCGCGGCCAGGATCGAAGCGGTGGGCGCGAAACCCACCGCCCCGAACGGTGATCCGACCTCATCGTCCAGAGCCGAACCCTTCAAGACGTCGGTCACGTCGCGGAAGCGGGAACGGCCCTGAATCGTGAGTGCGCGCGAGTCGAATGATCCTCCGCGCCTCGATCGACGCGGAGGATCGCCTCGGGGGGATTCGGTTCAGAACTCGCGTTCTCGATTGATGCCGGGCATGGGCCAGGGATAGTGGCCCGTGGTCGCGTCGGCCAGCAGCGGTGCCTTGCTCTCGAAGGTCAACGACTCGAGTTCGGGGGCGAACTCGTGCTTGCAGTTGAGCATATCTTCAAAAGTGATGACCTGGCCGGTGTGGCAGGCCATTCGACCCATCGAGGTGACGACGCTGGCCTCGACGCCGCGCTTGACCTCGTTATGAAGCTTGTCCTTGCGGATGGCGTGGATGAGCCGGTCCCATTCGACCTGGTAGGGGTTGGGCTCGGGTTGCGGGAACGCCCAGGTGATGGCGTCGCGTCGGAAGCTCTGGTCCTTGTAAATCCGGCAACGCGCGGGGGTGTGCGAGTTGCTGGAGATCACCGCGGAGCCTTTCGTGCCGTGGACGTAGCTGGCGAACTCCTGATGGCACCCCGGCATGTTTCGGCCTTCGAGCATCAGCTTCGCGCCGTCGTCGAAGGTGTATTCGACGGAGTAAGTGTCGAAGTTCTGGTCGATGTAATCCTCGCGGTAGTGTCGGCCGCCGGAGCCCGACGCCTTGACCGGCCAGGCGTTCTTCATCCAGCACGACTCGTCGATGTTATGGATGAGGAAGTCGCTGTAGCAGCCGCCGCTGGCCCAGAGGAACCCGTGGAAGCGGCGAATCTGGTACATCAGTTCGCTGATATCGTCCGGCTTGGGGCCGGTCAACGCGGTGCCGACCGGGCTGGTCTGGCGATAGGCGCGAAGCAGCACCACGTCGCCGATCTGACCGTCCTGAATCCGCTTGAACAGTTCCTCGCGGGCCTCGCAGTGTCGGCACATCAGGCCGACGCCGACCTTCAGGCCTTTCGCCTTGGCCTCTTCTCCCAGGGCGAGCATCTTCAACGAGGTCGGCCCGTCGACGGTGACGGGCTTCTCCATGAACGTGTTCAGGCCCTTGTCGATGGCGTTGCGAAATTGCACCCAACGGAAGGCGGGGGGCGTGGTCAGGATCGCCACGTCGCCTGGGTTCAGGCAGTCCATCGCCTTCTTGTAAGCGTCGAACCCGATGAATTTCCGGTCCTCGGGAACGTCGACCTTGTCGCTGTGCTGTTCCTTGAGGTCGTCGTAGCTTGTGTCGAGCTTGTCGCGGAAGACGTCGGCCATCGCGACGAGTTTGATCGGTCCGCCGTTGGTGAGCAGGGCGTTGGCCGCCGCGCCGGTGCCTCGACCGCCGCAACCGATCAGGGCGATCTGAATGGTGTTGTTCTCGGCGGCGTGGACCGACGGGATCGTGACGCCGGAGAGGGCGGAGACGGCGGCGACCTGGCCCGTCGTCTTGAGGAAGCTACGACGCGACGTGCCTGGACTTGGCTCGGTCATCGGGGTGGCTCCGGTTGCTGGTGGCGAGTGGCGGGGATTTCGTGATCGGGGCTGAACGGCGCGGAGTGGAACGCTCACGACGCGCACCCCGCCCGCCAGTCACGCGCGTGGCGGCGATCGTCACCATTCCAGCATAGCAGACCGCACGCCTCACTCAAGTGGTCGAAGTCGTCAAACTCTTCCAGGACCGAACACTTTTCGCCACGAGCCGCGTGACCTGGCCGAACCTCGCCAGGCGTTCGATTCGTGGGAACGCGTTCACGTCGCCACTTTTTTCGGTTGGGGTTGTTCCTCCTCGGTGATCTCGAGTTCCGGCAGGGTGACCCAAACCCCCTTGCGGCTGAACTCCACCGGGATCAGTTCCTTGGAGACCCCGGCGTCGTAGCCCAGGCCGAAGAACTTGTGGGCTGGGGTGGAGAGGCGAAGGACGACTCGGAACAGGTGGACCCGGATCCAGAGCCAGGCGGGGAGCTTCTCCTCGGTGATGATCTCCTCCTCGCCGACCTCGATGATCCAGCGCTCCGAGGCGATGTCGATCTCACCACGACGTTGGAGGATGCGGAGGGCCCCCCGAATGTCGGGCCGCTCCAGATAGCCGTAGGTCGCGCTGACCGCGACGATATTGCGGCCGAGGTTGACCACCTCGAAACGCTGGGTTCCTTCGAATTCGGCCAGAGAGATCTGGTTGACGTGAAAGAGCGTGATGTGCGACGGCAACACGCCGTACTTCTTGAGAAAGATGCGCAGGGCGACGGGCACGTAGTCGTCCAGGTCTCGGACCGCCCTGGAGACCAGGAAGACGAAGGCGCGGTCGGTCTCGACCAGCCGCCTTCGTCCCTGGACCAGCATTTTCGCCAGTGGCAGGTTGGCCTCGATGGCGAGCTGCACCTCGTCGACCTTCTCGCGAAGCGCGACGAGCCAGCTGAGCCGCTTTCCACCCTTGACGCCGAAGGCGTAGAACGCGCCCGCCAACTTCGACCGGCCCCACTGCCAGGTCAGCATCACGGTGACGATGACCGCGGCGATCGCGACGGGCACGTAACCACCGTTCATGAACTTCAACAGGTTGCTCACGAAGAACAGCAGGTCGATGGCGAGGATCGGCACGCAGACGGCGTAGGTCTTCAGCAGGCCCCAGCCCCATCGGTAGTACGCCACGTACCCGAAGGCCAGCGTGGTGATCCCCATCGTTCCGGTCACCGCGATGCCGTAGGCCGCGGCCAGGTTCCCCGCGGTCCGGAACGTCAGGGCGATGATCACGCAGCCCAGGAACATGCTCCAGTTGACGATCGGGATATAAACCTGCCCTTCCGCCTCTCGACTGGTGAACTTCACGTCGAACCGAGGGCTGAACCCCAGCGCGATCGCCTGCTTGACGATCGAGTACAGGCCGGTGATCAACGCCTGCGAGGCGATGAACGCGGCGATCGCCGAGATCACCATGTCGACCGCCAGAATGATTCCGTCGATCGCGGGATTGCCGACGCTGGGAGTCAGTGAATAGAACGTGTTCCCGCGGGCCGGCACTCCGTGTTCGAGCATCCGGCCGACCTGTCCCGCGTAATTACACAACAGGCAGGGAAACACGAGGAAGAACCAGGAGAACATCACGGGCCTTCGCCCCGAATCCTGGGGCTCCAGACTCTCCCCCTCGGCGACCTCCTTCTCGCCTCTCCTGGCGAAGTGGCCGATGTCGGCGTATTTCGCCTCGCCGCCGGTGATCGCCAGGACGACCACGCCGAGGATCACGAACGCCCCCGCCTGGGGGTATTTCGTGAGCAGGTTCACGGCGTACGTCGGATTGATCGCCAGGAACACCTCGGGATGCCGGACGGCCCAGGGAATCCCCTTCAGCGCGATCCAGGGGAACCAGACGAGCATCATGAACCAGCCAAAGAGCCCCCCGACGGAGCTGGTCCCTCGCCATTGCGGCTTGAAGAGCAGGAACAGGCTGACGATCGTGACCGCCAGCGCCCAGGACTCTCCCAGGGGCTCGTAGGCACCCAACATGCTGATCGGCGGGGTGATGACGCCGTCGGCCGCCAGCAAGCCGGCCGCGGCCACCACGAGATAGCCGATCAGCGAGAGGCCGAGGATCCTGCCGGTGTATCCCTTCAACAGTCCCCAGAGCGCGAAGGTGCCCCCCTCACCCCGGTTGTCCGCCCGCATGATGATCAGGTCATACTTGATCGTGAGATAGATCAAGGCCCAGAAGACCAGGCTGAAACCCCCCAGGGCCTCGTCGGCCGAGATCAGGTCGCCTCCTTTTTCCAGCAGGACGCGAAGTTCATCCTCGTTCTCGACGTGGTGCTTGAGCTTGATCGTCTCTCGGGTGATCTCCATCACGGTGTAGAGCACCGAGGTCCCGATGTCGCCGTAGACCGTGCCGGTCGCCTCGCGCATTCGTGTGAGGAGACTGGAGCCCCCGTGACCCCGACTCCGCCTTCGGCCTGGCTCCGGTTCCTCGGCGGGAACGGGAGCCGGTTGACCAGCGCTGACCACGTCGTGACCTCCGTACGGGAATCGTGCCGACCGCGTTGAGGACTTCGGAAGCGGGAGGGCTCCCTCGTTTTCAGGAATCCCCCGAGGGACGGCGTCACCTCGCGTCGCCCCCTGACGGCCGGCCGCGAGTTGCCACAAGGTTGGCCGTCCCGTTTCGTTTCGGCAAGAGCAAAACCCGCCCGACGACTCCCACAGGCCTTGACGAATCGGTCAAGACCGGGGGCCGACCGGATCGGGCTCGGCCCGATGGCCCGCCCAGGTCAGAGGTCCGATCCTGGCCGATTCGGGGGCTCGTTCGAGCAAGCTCGCGAGTCCGCCGACGGTGATCGTCGTCACGCAGCCGATCATCGCGAACCAAAGGAACGAGACGTTGGTCTTCCACCAGACCAGACCGAGCGTGAGCACCCCGGCCGACCAGCCGATCAACGCCCCTCGACCGGTCGCCCGCCCAACGCCGATCCCCAGGAAGAAGAGGCCCAGAAGCGGTCCCCCCACCAGGCCGATGACCGTGTTGCTCGCCTCCAGGAGCGTGCCAAGAAACTGCACCAGGAACGCCAGGACGATCACCAACGCCCCATAAAAGAAGGTCAGACGCCGGGCCAGCGACAACTGCCGGGCCTCGGAATGGTCGGCCTCGGGGAGGAGCCTTTGATAAAAATCAATCAGGGTCGCGGAGGTCAGTGAGTTGATGCCCGCGGAGATCGTCGACATGCTCGCCGCGAAGATCGCCGCGATGAACAACCCTGGAAACCCCGCGGGCAACTCGCTCACGACGAAGTACGGCAAGATCTGGTCGGCCTTGGCGATCCTCCCCGAGGCCAGGGGATCGCCATGAGTCTCATAAAACGCGCGGAGTATGAGCCCCGTGCCGTAAAACACGGCGGTGACCGGCAGGACCATCGCGAGCTTGATCCAGAGGCCCTGGCTGGCTTCCTTGAGACTCTTCGCCGTGAGGTAGCGCTGGACGGAGACCTGGTCGGTGGCCATCTGGACCAGGTGCATGAACGCCGACCCAAACAGCAGCCCCCAAAGCGTGAGGCGGACGGTGGGGTCGAGGCTGAGGCTGACGGTCCAGTCGCCGCTGGCGGCCGAGATTTCCGCGACCCGCCCGAGACCCCCCGGCACCCGGGAAAGGGCCGTCCAGGCGACGATCATCTGACCGCCCAGCAGCACCAGCAGTTGCATCACGTCGGTCCAGATCACCGCCTTCATGCCGCCAAAGGTCGTGTAAACCGTCGTCAAGGTCCCGGTGCAGAGGATCGTGAAGCTCAGAGGCAGCCCGGTCGCCTGTTCCAGCGCGAGGGCCGGGGCGTACGTGGCCAG
>JBFWRA010000056.1:0-9697 GCA_050249155.1 Isosphaeraceae bacterium
CCAGGATCATCCAGGAGACCCCCATCGAGGTGATCGCGGCGGTGGCCGCGGCCAGGTTGGTCGTCATGGCGATCCGCGCGATCGAGACGTCCGCCGCCATCGTCCAGCCGGGATTGAACCCGAACCAGCCCAGCCAGAGGATGAAGACCCCCAGCGCGGCCATCGGCAGCGAGTGCCCCGGGATCGCGACCGGCTTTTTCTCCCGGGTGTACTTGCCCAACCGGGGACCGACCATGATCGCCCCCATCAAGGCCATCCACGCCCCCGTCGAATGCACCACCGTCGAACCGGCGAAGTCCCAAAAGCCCAGCCTGGCGAGCCAGCCGCCTCCCCAGATCCAGTGGCCGACCACCGGGTAGATCACCGCGCTGATCACCGCGGAGTAAATGACGTAGGCTGAGAACCGGGTCCGCTCGGCCATCGCCCCGGAAACGATGGTCGCCGCGGTCCCCGCGAACACCAACTGGAACATGAACTTGGCGTGAAGCGGCACGCCCGCCCAGTTCAGGGCGGAAAACACCCCCTGATAGGCGTCACCCAGGGCGGGAGAGTTGTCCCCTCCCGAGAGGAACCAGCCGCTGGCGCCGAAGTACAGGTTGCCGTCCCCGAACATGATGGCGAAGCCGACCGCCCAGAACGCGACCGTGCCCAGGCAAAAATCCATCAGGTTCTTCATCATGACGTTGTTCGAGTTCTTGGCGCGGGTGAGACCCGACTCGACGTAGGCGAAGCCCGCCTGCATCCAGAAGACCAGGAACGCCGTCACCATGACCCAGAGTGTGTCCAGAAGGACCTTGTGGTCCCTCAACGTCTTTTCCACGTCGAGGGCCGCCGGGGCCGACGCCGACGCCGGGTCGGTCGGGGCGACGTCCTGGCCCAGGACCGGGCCGGCCACCACGAGCGCGCCGAGGGCCCCGAACAGACCGATCCGAAGCCATCGCCCAGGTCGCCGGAGTGTCCGCGTCATGAAGATAATCCTTCAAACCGAGGGGCGTCGACGCGCCCGTTCGTCCGTCGTTTCGGGATTGAGGTCGATGAGCGGGAGCGAGAGCGACGGCACGTCCTGGCGGAAGTGACGTCGGGTCGAGTCCCCCTCGGCAAGTCCGATGCCAGGCACGGAACCACTCCGCCACGCGACGTTCGCGAACCGCCGATCGACAGGAAACCGAGGCACTCGCGAAGGCGCGACGGGGCCACCGGCACCGGTTCACGTCCTGCTCGCGAGTCAGGCAGTCGAGCTTAATCTCCTCGCAAGGTCGTGGCCAGGTGGTCGCGGCCCGGCGTTTTTGACAGTGCCCGCGCCCGGTCCTAGGTTCAGGGGTGGCACTCGCGAGCGGACCCCGATCCCTCCTGACTGGGCATGACGCATGGACAACATGGACGCGCGGGCGAACCTGGACGAGTTCGGCGGAGTTGGATCGAAAAACCGGACGCTCTGCCTGTTCCTGTTGAGCGTGGCGGGTCTCTTTCTGGAACTGGTGCTCATTCGTTGGGTCAGCACCGAGATCCGGATCTTCGCCTACCTGCAAAACACGGTCCTGGTCGTCTGCTTCCTCGGACTTGGGGTCGGGGCCTTGTCGTGCCGCAAACCGGTGGCGGTCCGCGAGATCCTCTTGCCCCTGGGGGTGTTGATCGCCTTGCTGGCGATCCCAGCGACCCGGGCGGGTCTCGGCAAGATCTCCGAGATGCTCAGCGTCCTGAACGACCTGCTGATCTGGTCGAAGGGGCGGGCCGACGGACCCTGGCAAAGCCTGGTTCAGGTCGCGCTGGGACTAGCGTTGACCCTGGTCCTGATGATCTTGATCTGGGAGATTTTCTTGCCGATCGGTCGGTTGACCGGGAGGTTTCTAGCCGATCATCCCCGAACGCTCTGGGCGTACTCGGTGAACGTCGCCGGTGGGCTGCTGGGGGTCTGGGCGTTCGTGCTCCTGAGCGCGCTGGACCAACCGCCGTTCGTCTGGGTCGCGGTCTTCTGCGCCCTGCTGGCCGCCTTGACCATCGCCGCCTTGCCTCCGACCGCGGGTCAAAGCCTTCCGTCGCTGGTTGGGATGGCCGCACTGATCCCCCTGGCGTGGTTCGCCGGCCAAGAGCCCGACGCCATCGAGGTCCGCTGGTCTCCCTATCAGAAGCTCGCCCTGCAAGATTCCGACCCCAACGACCTCGACATGCGAGGGGTCGGCCGGTACATGGTCACCGTCAATCGCGCGGGGTATCAGGCGATGATCGACTTGAACCCCGAATCGGTCGCCAGGGACCCGGACCGCTATCCCCCCGCGCTCCGAGGACTGAGCCAGTACGACGTTCCCTTTCTGTTGCGAAAGCCGCCTGGCAAGGTCCTGGTGGTCGGGGCGGGCACCGGCAACGACGTGGCGGGAGCGCTTCGGCAAGGCGCGACCGAGGTGACCGCCGTCGAGATCGACCCGGCGATCCTCGACCTGGGCAAACGCTTCCACCCCGAGCGGCCCTACGACTCGCCCAGGGTCCACGCCGTGACTGACGACGCCAGATCGTTCTTCGCCTCGTGCCAGGAAAAGTACGACCTGATCCTCTTTGGTCTCCTCGACTCCCACACCACGACCGCGATGACCAACGCGCGTCTGGACCATTACGTCTACACGGTCGAAAGCCTTCGGCACGCCCGGACCTTGCTGGCCGACGGAGGCGTCATGGTCCTGAGCTTCGAGGCGCAAAAGCCTTACGTCGCCGACCGAATGGCCCTGGCGCTGCGACAGGTCTTCGGCGAGGAACCGCTTTGCTTCCGCATCCCCAAGACCGCTTATGGCTGGGGAGGCGTGATGTTCGTCACCGGCGATCTCAACGGCGTCCGCCAACGGCTCGCCGAGAATCCCAGGCTCGCCTCGACGATCGCGAGGTGGCGAACCGAGTCCCCCGTCAGGCTGACCGGCACGACGCGCGTCGCCACCGACGATTGGCCCTACATCTACCTGGAATCGCCGCGGATCCCCTCGCTCCACTTCCTGCTGGCCGGGTTGCTCGCGGTGGTGTTCGCTTATGGAGTGAGGGGTGAGGAGCGCGCGGAGGTCCTCAAGGGCTGGGACGCCTCGCGCTGGCACTTCTTCTTCATGGGCGCGGCGTTCTTGTTGCTGGAGGTTCAAAACGTCAGCAAGGCGTCGGTCGTGCTGGGGAACACCTGGCAGGTCAACGCGGTGATCATCTCGGGCATCCTGGCGATGGTCTTGCTGGCCAACCTGGTCGTGGCCAAGCGCCCGAACCTGTCCTCCCCCGTGGTGTATCTCGGCCTGATCCTGACGTGCCTGGTCCTCTATTTCGTGGACCTCTCGACGCTGGCGTTCCTGCCGTTCTGGGTGAAAGCCCCGATGGTGGGAGCTCTCGCGGCGCTGCCGATGCTCTTCAGCGGGGTGGTCTTCGCCCGGTCGTTCGCCTCGTCGGCCGAGAAGGACCAGGCCCTGGGGGCGAATATCCTGGGGGCCCTGGTGGGGGGAATCCTCCAGTCGTTGACCTTCGTGACCGGCACGCGGTTTCTGTCGCTGGTCGTCGCCGCCCTGTACGCGGCGGCCTACCTGACCCGCCCCGGCAAGCCCCACGCCAGGCCCTTGAGCCCCCACCGAAACCAGGGACGCGCGCGGAGAGGCACGCGCGGAGAGCCCGCCGCGGAGAGCGGATCGTAACGGTCGGCCGCGTTCGACCGAGCCGATCCCCCCAGACCGTCACGCCTGGGTCGCCACCGACCATGACTCTTCAGCATGGTCCTCGACCGAAGGAACTGGGGAGTCGACGAGGCCCAGACGCCAGACTCTCCACCGGACTCAAATCCGTGGGGTGAAGTGACTTCGCATATCTCCCGCCGGTGCGCGATTGTTGCGGACGGATGGGGCCGGTTATAATCTCGGCCGTGGGTTCCAACCGTTGTTGAAACCCGACGTCCCTGTTCCGCTCCAACCGGCAGGTCGGTGGATCCCCACGATGAACGGCAAATCCTGGTCCGAGCAGATCCTCGCCTTTTTCAGGGACGAGCCCCTCTTGGCGTTGGCGCTGTGCTCGGCGCTTTTCGCGATGGCGACCACGCCGCTGGCGTTCGCGGTGCTCGGGCGGATGCAATGGTTCAAGGCCAGGCGGGGACGGGTCTTGCAGACCCCTGAGTTCTCGTCGATCGTCGCCGCGATGATGCTGGTCATGACAATCCCCGCCATCTTCAGCGCCCTGGTTCTGAAGAGCCGGAGCTTCGACGCCGACCGTTACGAGTTCGACCCCAACAGGACGTGGTCGGTGCTCGAGCAAGGTCGGGGTTACGCCGACTTGAAGGAGGCTGACGAGGCGGTTCGGCGCGAGATGCGACGGCTCGCCGAGGAACGAAAGAACCTCGTCAACGGCGTCAAGAAGCTCGACGAGTCGGTGCTGGCCCTCCGGGCCGTCGCGGGAACCTCGCCCAGCGTCGCTCAAACGATCCCGAACCTCCTGGAACGCCTGGCCAGCCTGCGGAAGAGTGTCGGGGTCGACGGCCCGCAACAGCTCATGGACTTCACCGCCCCGCCTCTCCAACTGGCGTCGGCGGTTCCCGCCCCGACCGCGCCGGCGACCACGGCCCCCCTGGCCGCGCCCACGCCGGCCCCCGCGCCCGCCGCGCCGACCTTTGGCCTGCCGACGGCCGTGGCCGAGGCCGAAGTCGCCGCCGTTCCCGAGCCGCAACGGGGGATCGCCGCCATGTTGCCGCTGAGCGACCTTCCACCAGGATGGGAAGTGGGCAAGTCCGGGGACAAATTCATCGAAACGTTCAACGACGAAAACCTGTTCGAGAAGATCGACGGCCGGGCCGAGAGCTTCGTGCAGTATCAGGTGAAGGGAATGGCCTACACCTATTACCACCCGGTCGGTGACGAATCGAACGAGGTTCAGCTCTACGTCTTCGAGATGGCCGACTCGCTTCGGGCGCTGGGCAAATACGGCTCCGAGAAACCCGACGAGGCGCAGCCGATCCCGGTTGGCTCGGAAGGCTACACGACGGCCGGAAGCACGCTGTTTTACGCGGGTCCGTACTACACGCAGATCGTCTCGACCCAGGACGACCCGAAGTTCGCGGCGTTCGCCCTGGAACTGGCCAAGCGCATCGCCGCCAAGCAATCCGCGCCCGCCGCGGCCAGCGTCGCGGGCGACGCGGGTGAGACCGCCACCGCCACCGCCACCGCGGCGGCCGTCACCCCCGAGGCCCTCTTCGACCTGCTACCGGCGGGGCCGGGTCGTTCAAATCCGAAGTACGTGGCCCAGGACGTTTTCGGCTACAGTTTCCTGTCCGACGTGTTCATGGCCGAATACACCGAGGGGGACGTCAACTGGCAAGGATTCCTCCGGCCCTACGCCTCCGCCGAGGAGGCCAAGGCGGTGTTCGAGAAGTACGTCGAGGGAGCCAAGACCGACGGGGCCGAGATCCAGGAAATTCAGGCCGAAGGGGCCGACAAGATGGTCGTGGCCTCCAACATCGGGCTGATCGACGCCTACTTTCTCAAGGGCAACGCCGTCGGTGGGGCCAACGGAGCGACCCAGGCACCGCCCGCCGAGGCGTTCGCCAGGGCGTTCGTCAAATCCCTCCCCGACCGCCTTCCCTTCCTCAACGCCGGCAAATGAAATGACGTGAAGGGGACCGTCCCGGTACGGTTCCCACGATTTTCGATCCAGTCGCAGCCGAAAAAAGGTTAGTCTGGTGGAAGCGAGGGGTCGGTCTTGCCACCGTGGGCCACGGTGTCGCGCCGAGGTCCGATCCCCGATGGCCAGAGCCCCGACCGGAACCGAGGTCCGCATGAGCGAGAAACTGACCCGAACGCAGCTCAAGAACCTGGAGCGGTTAGGCGGAGTCAACCCGGCCGACCAGCCCTTTTCGCGTCGGCAGTTCGTGACTCAGGTGGGAGGCACCGCGCTGATCGCCGGTGGCGCGGTGGCGGCCGGGGTGCTGTCTCGCGACCGCTGGGGCATGGAAGGGGTCAAGCCGCCCCCCCCCGTCCGCCTGAAAAACTACGCGGTGAGCCTGCCGTCGAGCACCCCGAACGTCGTGGTCGTCCGGTCGTCCCCGCCCAGGGCCGAGGACTTCGCCACCAAGGACGACGAACTGCTCGCCAGGGAAGCCCAGGCGTTCACGATGATCGAGTCGGCCCTCAAGGCGATGGGGGGCGTCGAGAAGTTCATCACCAGGGGGGACGTGGTCGTCATCAAGCCGAACGTCGCCTTCGACAAGAACCCCGACCTGGCCGCGACCACGCAACCCGACACGGTCTCCGCCGTGGTGAAGCTTTGCCTGGGGTCGGGAGCGCGCAAGGTGATCGTCTGCGACAACCCGATCAACAACCCCGAAAGCTGCTTCTTCAAGACCAAGGTGGGAGACGCCGCGCTCCGCGCCGGGGCCGAGTTGATGCTCCCCAAGGATAGCTACTTCGAGCCGCTCCACGTCGGCGGCGACGTCATCACCGATACCTGGCGAATGTTCTACCGCCCCTTCCGCGAGGCGACGAAGGTCATCGGGATCTCGCCGGTGAAGGACCATAACCTCTGCAAGGCCACCGTGACGATGAAGAACTGGTACGGGCTGCTCGGCAACCCGCGAAACCAGTTTCATCAAAACATCCACGGAATCATCTCGGACTTCGCCCTGATGATGCGGCCGACCCTGGTGATCGCCGACGGTCGAAAACTCCTGATGCGCAACGGCCCGACCGGCGGCAGCCTCAACGACGTGAAGCGGGCCGACACCGTGGTCGTCGGCACCGACCACGTCGCCGTCGATAGTTGGTGCGTGACCCGCCTGCTGGAACGCTCCCGGCACGAGATCATCTACCTCGACAAGGCCCTGGAGAAGACCGCCTCACGAGGCTTCCCCGCCTCGGACTGGCGGCCCCAGTGGACCCGGGAGATCACCGTCTAGGACGCGGAGCTTCCCTTGGCGACCGGCACCCCGACCCAAACCGAAACCACCCTGGCGCTGACGGTGTCGTCGCCACGCTCAGGGCTGCGCGCCTCCCCCGAGGCGTTCTGGGAACTCTGCCACGCCAACCCCGATTTGAACCTCGAACGCGACGCCGACGGCGAGGTGATCGTCATGGCCCCCGCGGGCATGGAGTCGGGCGGTAGAGGCTTGGAACTAGGCAGGCAACTCGGGAATTGGAACAAACGGACGGGGTTGGGCTTCGCCTTCGACGCCTCCGCCGGGTTCACCTGCCCCGATTCCGCGGTCCGAAGCGCCGACGTCGCCTGGGTCCGCCGTGAACGCTGGGAAGCCCTGACCAGGGAAGAACGCGAGCGGTTCGCCCCGATCGTCCCCGACTTCGTCGCGGAACTCCGGTCCCCCAGCGACCGCCTTGTCCGGCTTCGTGAGAAGATGAGAGAATACGTCAAACAAGGGGTCCGCCTGGGCTGGCTGATCGACCCGAGCACCGCCAAGGTGGAAATCCACCGACCCGGCCAACCCCCCGAGGTGCTCGACCGGCCGAAGTCGCTCTCCGGTGAGGACGTGTTGCCCAGTTTGGTGATCGACCTCAAGGGCGTCTTGTTCGACTGAAAGGAGCGGTCGTTGGCGACGGTCACGCGGCCCCAAAACCTGACCACCCTGGCGCTGACGGTGCCGTCGCCACGCTCAGGGCTGCGCGCCTCCCCCGAGGCGTTCTGGGAACTCTGCCACGCCAACCCCGATTTGAACCTCGAACGCGACGCCGACGGCGAGGTGATCGTCATGGCCCCCGCGGGCATGGAGTCGGGCGGTAGAGGCTTGGAACTAGGCAGGCAACTCGGGAATTGGAACAAACGGACGGGGTTGGGCTTCGCCTTCGACGCCTCCGCCGGGTTCACCTGCCCCGATTCCGCGGTCCGAAGCGCCGACGTCGCCTGGGTCCGCCGTGAACGCTGGGAAGCCCTGACCAGGGAAGAACGCGAGCGGTTCGCCCCGATCGTCCCCGACTTCGTCGCGGAACTCCGGTCCCCCAGCGACCGCCTTGTCCGGCTTCGTGAGAAGATGAGAGAATACGTCAAACAAGGGGTCCGCCTGGGCTGGCTGATCGACCCGAGCACCGCCAAGGTGGAAATCCACCGACCCGGCCAACCCCCCGAGGTGCTCGACCGGCCGAAGTCGCTCTCCGGTGAGGACGTGTTGCCCAGTTTGGTGATCGACCTCAAGGGCATATTATTCGATTGACGTGACCGTTGGCTCAGGCCCGGCGGAATCCGAGGGATCAAACCGATGGTGAAAATCCGACGCGCCTATGAAGCCCTTTTCCTCGGGCTCTTCCTGTTCTTCCTCCTGATCACCGACCTGCGTTATCTCAAAGGCTGGCCGGTCTCGATCTTCCTGGAGGCGACCCCTCTGGTCGCCGTCACCACCGCCCTGACAACCCACACGATCTATCGAAACCTCGTCTGGGGACTGCTCATCATCGCCATCACGATGATGCTGGGACGGGTCTGGTGCAACTGGATGTGCCCATTCGGGATCTTGCATCACATCTTTGGATACGTCGGAAACCGGAGGAACACCAAGCAGCTTATCGAGGTCAACCGCTACCGCAAGATTTACGCGATC
The DNA here is from genome assembly GCA_050249155.1 of Isosphaeraceae bacterium. GTDB lineage: Bacteria > Planctomycetota > Planctomycetia > Isosphaerales > Isosphaeraceae > JBFWRA01. The sequence goes on from JBFWRA010000056.1 coordinate 8,537, forward strand.
AAGTATTACATCCTGGCCGCGATGCTCGCGATGGCGAGCCTCTGGATGATCCCCACGGCGATCGACGCCCCCGGCAAGATCGTGGCCGCCTACCGGGGAGACGACCTTGGCCAGACCGGGATCTCGCGGGTCTTCGCCGCCATCGGGTCCGGAATCGCCGAGTCCGCCGCCGAACACAAGGAATCCAACAGCACCCTCCAGATCGGCCTGCTCGACCCGATCGCCCTGACCGTTCGCTCCATGACCACGAGCGTGTTGCCGACCGTCCAAAAAGCGACCGAGAGCGTCTACACCGAGCCTCGCGAATACTGGCAAGCCTGGCTCGTCGGCCTGATTTTCGTCGGTTTCCTCGTGGCGAACTGGTGGATTCCCCGGTTCTTCTGCCGGGCGATCTGTCCCTTGGGGGCCCTGCTGGGTCTCTTCAGCCGATTCTCGCTCTGGCGGATCGACCGCGACCCGGTCCGCTGCACCGATTGCGACCTCTGCCTGAAAAACTGCGAGGGGGCGAGCGATCCCCATAAAGATCTTCGCAAAAGCGAATGCTTCGTTTGCCTGAACTGCATCGAGGACTGCCCGCACGACGCGCTGACGTATCGGTTCCTTCCCCGCAAGGCCAGCGAGATCACGTATCCAGCCGTCGGCCGCCGCGAGGTGATGCTGGCGGGGCTGTTCGGTCTGCTCTTCTTTCCGATGGCCAGGCTCTCCGGCGGAGTCCGCAAGAACTTCCAGAAGAGCGTGATCCGACCCCCGGGCTCGGTGGCCGAGGACGAGTTCCTCCGCCGCTGCATCAAGTGCGACCAGTGCATCCGGGTCTGCCCGACCAACGTGTTGCAACCGGCGATGTTCGAGGCCGGGGTCGAGGGCCTCTGGACCCCGATCATGATCTCCAAGATGGGCTGGTGCGAGCTGAACTGCACGCTTTGCAGCCAGGTTTGCCCGACCGGCGCGATCCGTGAGATCTCGATCGCGGAGAAGCTCGGCGTCGGTCCGTTCGAGGCCAAGGGACCGATCAAGACCGGCACGGCGTTCTACAATCAGGGGCGTTGCCTGCCCTGGGCGATGGACACCGACTGCGTCGTCTGCGAGGAGGTGTGCCCGGTCAGCCCCAAGGCGATCTTCACCAGGAACGTCGAGGTCACCGACCGCTGGGGCGCGAAGCTG
>JBFWRA010000057.1:0-9678 GCA_050249155.1 Isosphaeraceae bacterium
CCTACGAGTGGTCCGAGCCGACCTTGAGCCTGGGCTATTTTCAGTCGATCGCCGAGGTCGAGGGGAACGCGCGCTGGCGAGGCGTCCCGGTCGTTCGCAGGCCCTCGGGAGGAGGGGCCATCCTGCACGATCGCGAGGTCACATTCACGCTCGCGATGCCGATCGACCACCCTCTGTCGCGCCGAAGTTCCGCGCTGTATCGGGCGGTCCACGACGCGGTGTCGCGAACCCTGAGCGACCTGGGAGTCCTCGCGATCCGTCGGGGGACCACGCGTGACCAGTCCGACGATCGGATTCGTCCCTTCCTCTGCTTTCAGGACCGCGATCCCGAGGATCTGGTGGTCGGGCCCTGGAAGCTGGTTGGAAGCGCCCAGCGTCGCCGCGCCGGGGCCGTCCTGCAACACGGCTCGCTTCCTCTGGGACGGTCGAAGTGGACGCCGGAACTCCCTGGACTCCATGACCTAACCGATGTCGACGCGACGGCCGTCGACTGGCCAGAGACTCTGCGTCGGGGCGTTCCGCCTCAGCTGGGCTTGCGGGTCAGATCAGGCGATTGGCCCCCCACGCTTCTGGCGCGTGCCGCGGAACTGTCCGCCGAAGTCTATTCCCAAGCGCGGTGGACGCGCCGACGTTGAGAGCGCGTGGCGCGGGTTGGAACGGACGAACCACTCGGTTGTGACACCGAATCTCTTGGTAATCCGGAACGGGAGAGTAGAATTTGGTTTGGCGGGTACGCTTCGAGGCGCTACAATCGGTACGGTACAGACTTCGCCAGACCGACCGCGTCCCCTCATGCGACGAATCAGACCTCCCATGACGTCTCTCTCAGGTCACCCCGTTCGGGTGACCGAGCGTGAGTTGACGCGCCCGGTCACCGCGCGTGCCGGGTGGTTGATCACCTCGTAGGCCGTGCCTCGTTGGAGTCGTCCGCCCGTTACGAAACGTCCTCACGTCTTCGCGTCCAACTTCTCCGAGTTGGCCCTTTGAGGTCGGGAAGGTTCCCATGAAAGTTCAACTCATCGTGGTTCAGGGTCGGCCCGAGGGGAAGGTGATCCCGCTGGCGGGCCCCGTGTTCAAGATCGGGCGTGGCGAGACGTGTCACCTCCGTCCCAACAGTGAGCAGGTCAGCCGCGAGCACGCCGAGTTCAGCATCACGGACGACGCGGTCTCGGTCAAAGACCTGGGAAGTCGTAACGGCACGCTGGTCAACGGCAAGGCGATCACCGAGGTGTGTCCGTTGAACGACCGGGACCTCGTCCAGGTCGGTCACCTGACGTTCGCCGTCTCGATCCAGGGCGCGACCGCGACCGCGACCGCCAAGAAGCCCGCCGCCCCCGCGCCCGCGGCGAAGGGGTCCCCCGACGAGGTCAGCCACGACGATATCGAGTCCTGGCTCGTGGGCGACGGCGACAACCCCGCGCCCGAACGTCCCTCGGGCGTCTACGGCGGTGACACCATCACCATCGCCGCCTTCAAGGACGGCAAGTCCGCCAAGCCCGAAACCCCAGCCCCGATCCCCGTCGAGGCCGCCTCGGACGAACAGTACGAGCGCCAGGACGAGGAGGACGAGGATGCCGAGGACGACTCGGACGAGCCGTCCGAGGACATGCCGGAAGAGTTCATCGACGAATCCAACCCATTCTATGTCAAGAAGAAGGAGCCCGAAGGCCCCGTCAAGCCGACCTACAAGGATACCAGCGACGCCGCGACCGATATTCTCCGCAAGATGATGGAACGGCGACGAAGCGACAAGTGACCCAGGAGCAGGACGCCGGGCACCCAGGGAATGTCGGTCCTGGCCGAGTGACACGTCCGGGGGACCAAGGATTCATGGCGGATGACGGTCCCCCTCGCCTCCTCGGCGCCGAGGACGCGGGGCACGCGCTGGCGGAACTGGTTCATCGCCTCGAAGAGGCCGTCATCGGCCAGCGTCCGTTGCTGGAACGCCTGGTGATCGCGCTGGTCACCGGCGGGCACGTCCTGATCGAAGGGGTTCCCGGGCTCGCCAAGACGCGCTCGGTGCGAACCCTGGCCAAGACGCTGGACCTTCCGTTTCGCCGGATTCAGTTCACTCCCGACCTCTTGCCCGCGGACCTGACGGGCACTCAGATCTACCGGCCCGCCACTGGGACGTTCGACGTCCGCCCCGGCCCGATCGTCACGAGCGTCCTCCTGGCCGACGAGATCAACCGAGCCCCAGCCAAGGTGCAAAGCGCCCTGCTTGAAGCGATGCAGGAGCGCCAGATCACCGTCGGCGACCAGACGATCGCGCTGCCGCCGACCTTCTGGGTCCTCGCCACTCAGAACCCGATCGAGCACGAGGGGACCTATCCACTCCCCGAGGCTCAGCTCGATCGCTTCCTGATGAAGCTCGTGGTCGGATACCCGGACCGGGCGTCCGAACTCGCGATGCTCGACCTACCGGACCTGGATCGTGGCGGGTCCGAACCTCCCAGCGCGGCCCTCGCGCCCCTGTTCGGCCCCGACGACGTGCTGGCGTTCCGCGATCAGGCCCGGAGAGTTCGCGTCGCCCCGTCCGTCAAGCGATACGTGGTGGACCTCGTGCGAGCGACCCGAGACCCCGCGCCCCACGGGGCGGACCTCGCGCCCCTGCTGGAGCTTGGGGCCAGCCCTCGGGCGACGCTCGCCCTGGCGCACGCGGCCCGAGCGCACGCCCTGCTCAACGGACGGGACTTCGTCACTCCGCACGACGTGAAGTCGCTGGCGCGTGACGTGCTCCGTCATCGCATCATGGTCAGCTACGAGGCCGACGCCGAGGGTCTCTCGGCCGACGATATCCTTCAACGGTTCCTCGACCGCATCCCAGTGCCGTAGACAAACTTCAAGCGGCGTCCAGAATGAACCACCCCCGCCTTGCGTCACCGGCCGTTGGACCATAGAAACAAAGGGGAGAAGCGGGCGGCGCCGCGGGACGGCCCCGGACGTCGACGCCCCGACGGAATTGGTCGGACAAGAAAGGTGAGGTTCCCATGAAACGACGGGTGATTCGGTCAGTCGGACTTCTTCTGGCGGCCTCGGCGATCGTCTGGACCCTGGCTCCGTCGCGCGGTGAGGAACCCCAGCCCCCGACCCGCAAGGGGTTCATGCGCCAGAAGCTCGAGTTCTCCAAGCTCGTCCTGGAAGGGTTGACCGTCGAGAACTACGACCTGATCGCGAGGAACGCCAGGGCGCTCCGCAAGTTGAGCGCCGCCGCCGAGTGGGAGGTCCCCACGATCCCGAACGTGCCGGACTACGTCGTTTTCACCGGCGAGTTTCAGAGGCTCTGTGACGAGTTGGCGACCAAGGCGCGGGACAAAAACCTCGACGGCGCCACGCTGACCTACGTGCGGCTGACCATGAACTGCGTGAATTGCCACAAGTACGTCCGATTCGCTCGCTGAGCCGGTCTCGCGAGGCGGTTGTGGGTTCTGGAAGCGTTGTGTTAAAACCGCCCGGAGCCGCGGGCCAGACTTCCCAGGGACCTGGGCGATCGACTCGGACCCGCGGCCCCCGCATTCCCAGCCGGAGCAACCCATGTCGTACACGCCCCTCCCCGCGGAGACTCTCGAAGAGCTCCGGCAGTTCAACACCCCCACGATCTCGAACGCGATCGAGGTCTTCAACATCCGTCCCAGGCAACTGGGATTCCTCCCCCACACGATTCGTTGCCTCTTCCCCGACTTCGCGCCGATCGTCGGATACGCCGTGACCTCGCAGACCAGGGCCGACGTCCCCACCGAGAAGGGGACCGACCTGAACCCCGACTATCTGCGTTACGTCGCCGCGCAACCGGGACCGAAGATCGCGGTCGGACAGGACCTCGACGATCCCCCGGGGCTGGGAGCCCAGTTCGGCGAGGTGAACGCCACGATCCACAAGAAGCTGGGATGCGTCGGACACGTGACCGACGGCTGCCCGCGCGACCTCGACGAGGTCCGCGGCCTGGGTTTCCAGTTCTTTGGCCTGAACCCCTGCGTCAGCCACGCTTACGTGCGGCTGGTCAGCTTTGGCAAGCCCGTCGCCATCGCCGGAGTCGAGATCCGGCCTGGCGATCTCCTGCACGCGGACAAGCACGGCGTCTGCGTCATTCCTCACGAAATCGCCGACAAGCTCGCCGAGGCGTGCCGAGAAGTCGAGCGGCTCGAACGCCCCTTGCTGGATCTCTGCCGGGGAGACGACTTCGACCTCGAGGAGTACATCCGACGCCGAGCCGCCATGAAGGCCAAGATTCGGGAATGATCCGCGCGGAGCGGTCCGTGACGCGGCGGGCGCGTTAGAACGTCCGGGGAGGGAGGTACGGGATCAGGACCGGCTCGAAGCGGCGGTTCTGAAACACCGCCTCGTCCGGCCGGATCTCGTCGAGTCGTTTCCCGTCGGCGCACCAGCGGCCTTTACGATATTCGAACAGGGCGGTCGCATGTCGGGGTTGTGGCTCCCCGATCGCGTCATAAACCGGTTCGTCGAAGTGAACGCCGATCATCGCCAGGAAGACCCGAGACTTCCGGTCCCTCGCCCAGAGGACCTCGTCGTGCCAGTGCGCCCGGTCCCAGCGGTAATGTTCGATCGGATCGAGATAGGCCAGGGCCGCGACGAACCGCGCTTCCAGGCGTTCGCGTTGCTGGCGGAACGTCACCCGGGCGTGGTCGACGTGCAACTCCTCCGTGAACCGCTGGACGGGACGTCTCAGGATCAACCACCCCGCCAGCAGGCAGGCCGCTAGAGGCCCTCCCCAGATGATCCATCCCATAAGTCGAGTCCCGGTAATGGTCTTCGTTACAAATCCTGGAAACCTGAACCGTGGTGGTCGCTCGAACCACCCGAGAATCTGGGACGGAGCCCTTCGAGAACGCCCGTGAACACCTCAGTCGAGTCGGCGAGTCCTCCCCAGACGGCGACGTCCCTACCCAGTGGCCGTAAGTTCGGGGCTCACATGTCGATCGCCGGCGGGCACGACCGCGCCGTCCGCGCGGCCTCCCTGGTCGGCTTTCAGACGGTCCAACTCTTCGTCAAGAACAACAATCAGTGGAAGGCCGCCCCGCTGACCGAGGCGCGCCGGCAGGCGTTTCAGGAAGCGCTCCAGGAGGCGGGGATCGTCGATCCCGTCGCTCACGATTCGTATCTGATCAATCTGGCGAGTCCAGATGACGCGCTCTGGAATCAATCGATCGACGCGATGACCGTGGAAGTTGAGCGTTGTGGGGCTTTGGGGATTTCCGACCTGGTGGCGCACCCTGGCGCACATACCGGTTCTGGCGAAGAAGCGGGCCTTCAGCGCGTCGCTCGGGCGCTCGACGAGGTGCATCGAAGGACGCGCGGCCTGGGCGTCCGGATCGACCTGGAAACGACCGCGGGGCAGGGGACCTGCCTCGGTCACCGGTTCAGCCACCTCGCCCAGATCATCGCGAACGTCGCCGAGCCCGAGCGCCTGGGCGTCTGCGTCGACACCTGCCACATTTTCGCCGCGGGGTATTCACTCCAAACGGCCGAAGAGTACGATGAGACGATCCAGGAGCTGGACGAGACCGTCGGGATCGATCGGGTCCGCGTCTGGCACTTGAATGACAGCCTCCGCGAGCGTGGCAGCAGGATCGATCGTCATGCCGGCATCGGCAAGGGATTCCTGGGCCTGGAACCGTTCCGACACGTCGTGAACGACCCACGATTCCAGAACCTTCCGATGATTCTGGAGACGCCGAAAGGGGAGGAGGACGGCGAGGACCTCGACGTCGTCAACTTTCGAATCCTGCGAAGCCTCCAGGCGAGGCCCTGACCCGACCTGGACGACGCTCCTCCCGGTCGGCCCCGAGCCTTGGACACGGAAAGCCCGACCCCCGATGGCTGAGTTCTCGCACGACGGCATCCCGTTCGCCCCCGAGCCTTCCCCGGGTCCCAACCGGCCGCTGGACCCTTCCCTGTTTCTCAACCGGGAACTCAGTTGGCTCGACTTCAACGAGCGCGTGCTGGAAGAGGCCCGAGATCCGTCCAATCCACTGCTCGATCGCATCAAGTTCCTCGCGATCAGCTCGTCCAACCTCGACGAGTTCTTCGAGGTGCGCGTCGCGGGCCTTCAGGCCCAGCTCTACGACAACCTCGAACCGCAGGACCTCCTCCCCGACGCGACCGGACCTCTCGCCCAGCTCAACGAGATCGCCCGACGCGCCCACGAGTGCGTGGCCAGACAATCGGAACTCTGGCTCGACGACCTCCGCCCCTTGCTGGCCAAACAGGGGATTCTCGTTTGTGACCCGGACGACCTCACCGAGAGCCAGAACCAGTTTCTCGAAGCCTATTTCGAGAGCCAGGTCTACCCCGTCCTCACCCCGCTGGCCATCGACCCGGCGCACCCGTTCCCGCATCTCCACAACAAAAGCCTCAACCTGATCCTCCGGATCGAGACCATCGATCAAGACCCGCCCCGACAACTGTACGCGGTCCTCCAGGTTCCCAGCGTCCTGAAACGGCTCGTCCGACTGCCCGACGACCCCGACGGCAAAATCCGTTTCGTTCTTCTGGAGGACGTGATCGGTCCCCGCCTCGATAGTCTCTTCGGGGGCTTTCGGGTCGCCGCGAGGGCCGCCTTCCGGGTGACTCGCAACAGCGACCTGACCATTCAAGAAAACGACGTCCACATCAGTCTGATCTCAACCATTCAGGAAACGCTTCGGCAGCGGAAGTGGGGCGCGGCGGTTCGCCTGGAAATCTCGGAACGCGCCGACGACGGGTTCCTCGCTCAGCTTCAAACCGCCCCCGCGCTGGATCTGGAGGACCGCGACGTCTACAAAATCGCCGGTCCCGTGGACCTGACCTGCCTCGCCGGACTCTATCGGATCGAAGGATTTCGCGAATTGAAAGAGACCGCCTGGGAACCCCAGATGCCCGCGCAGTTCACCAGGCGGGGCAACGTCTTCAGCGCGATCCGCGAGCAGGACATCCTCGTTCACCACCCGTACGAATCGTTCGATTCCGTCGTCCAGTTCATTGAGGAGGCGTCCGAGGACGCCCAGGTGCTGGCGATCAAGCAGACCCTGTACCGCACCGCGGACGACAACCCCATCATCAGCGCGTTGGAACGGGCCGCCGAGAACGGCAAGCAGGTCACCGCGCTGGTCGAGCTTCAGGCGAGGCTGGACGAGGAGAACAACATCGTCAAGGCCCGCGCGCTGCAGAAGGCGGGCGTGCACGTCGTTTACGGCATGGTCGGCCTCAAGACGCACTGCAAGGCGACGCTCGTCGTGCGACGCGAACATGAAGGCATCCGACGCTACCTCCACCTCGCCACCGGCAATTACAACCCCACCACGGCCAAGCTTTACACCGACCTGAGCTACTTCACCGCCCGTCCGGAATTCGGCGAGGACGCCAGCGCGCTGTTCAATCTGCTGACGGGTTACTCGCAGGGGCACTCCTGGAACAAGCTCATCGTCGCGCCCACGGACCTGGCGGATCGGATCATTGGTCTGATCGAGCGGGAACGTCGCAACGCCGAGGACGGTCGTCCCGCCCGGATCATCGCCAAGATGAACGCGCTGGTCGATCCCGCGGCGATCGAGGCGCTGTACGCGGCCTCGAAGTCGGGCGTTCGCATCGACCTGATCGTCCGCGGAATCTGTTGCCTGCGACCGGGCGTTCCCGAGGTCTCCGAGAACATCCGGGTCATCAGTATCATCGATCGCTTCCTGGAACACTCCCGGATCGCCTACTTCCAGAACGACGACGATCCCGAGGTCTTCCTCTCCTCGGCCGACTGGATGCCCCGGAACTTTCGGCGGCGGGTCGAGGTCATGTTCCCGATCGAGGACGCTCGACTGAAAAACCGAATCGTCGAGGGCATCCTCAGCGTCGTGCTCTCGGACAACGTCAAGGCGCGGATTCTTGGGCCGGACGGGCTCTACCGTCGCGTCCCCGGACCGAAACCAGGCGAACCTGTGATCCGCTCGCAGGTCGAGTTCCAGAACATGGCCAGAGAACTGTCCAGCACCAGCCCGATGCGGCAAGTTCCCGGACCGACGATCGGAAGCCAGATCGTCCGTGGGAGTTAGAGCGAATCAGGAGCCCAGCAGGAGGCGAATCAGCTTCGGCGTCGTGATCCATTGGAGGTCGAATCGACCCTCTTGGTCCGACCGAAGCGCGGCGATCCCCCCCTTTTTCAATTCGATTGGCACTTCCGTCGGCTCTGGACCGAGAAGCCGCCCGATCAGTTGGCTCAAACCGGGGTTGTGCCCCACGAGCATCAGTCGATCCTCGCTTCGGGAATCGAGCCAATCTCGTATCTGACCTAGAGGGACGTCGGGTCGCAGAAGGTCGTTGATTTCGAGGTGGTCGAGCGCCCCCAGCCTCTCCGCGACGATTTCGGCGGTCCTCAGCGCCCGGGGAAGCGGGCTGCTGACGATCCGCTGGGGATCGACCTTGAGGCGTCGCAGCCCCTTGGCGACGTCCTCCATTTCCGCGATGCCGACCGGGCTCAGTTCACGGGAGTCGTCGGGCTGTCCCGATCGCGCCGGATGCGCGGTCCCGTGGCGAAGCAAGTAAAGGCGCGTCATGTGCCGCGTGATCCTCGCGAGCGGGTTTCAAGGTGGGGAAGGGTCCGATCGCCGTGCCCAGGAGGCGGCGTCCTCCCCGTCGAGGCGCAAGGTCAAACACTTCGCGCTGCCACCCGCCTTGATGAACTCGGTGAGGCGGACCGGGTGGACGATATAGCCCGCCTCTCCCAGCGCTCGAGTGAGACCCGGCGTCTCCTCGTTGAGCACCACGTCCCTGCCAACGACCACGGCGTTGCAGCTAAACGAGGCGGCCTCCTCGGCCCCGACCTCGATCAGCCCGGGAATGCGCTCGCGGAGCACCCTGCGGCCGTAGTCGTCAAACGCGCCTGGGAAGTACAGGGCCTCTCGCTCCGCGAGCGGACAGAAACAGGTGTCGAGGTGATAAAACCTGGGATCGACGAGTTCCATGGGAAGCACCTCGACGCCGATTCGATCGGCGACCCACTGGTGGCTTCGGACGTCGCTGCGGAACCGATAGCCGGCGTACAGGGTCTCACCACAGAACAGGGCGTCGCCGGCCCCCTCGAAGAGATATCCCTCGGGTAGGCGAACCACCTCGAAACCCGCCGCGTCGGCCCAGCGCTCGAAGTGCGGAGTCTCCCCCTGCCGGACCCCGTGGCGAAACCTCGAACTAATGAACGTATTATGATGTATCAGCCCGGCGTTCGCGGTGAAGACGAGGTCCGGCAAGCCGGGCTCGGGCGTGAGGGTCTGGACCACCACGCCGAGCGTTTCGAGCTCCTCGCGGAGCCTTCGCCATTGAATGGTCGCCGTCGCGTGGTCGGTTTCGACCCGCCGGTTCATCCAGGGATTGATCTCGTACTCGATCCCGTAGAAGTCCGGCGGACACATCAGGACGCGCGGCGTTCGCATGGCGACGGTCTCCACGGATTTCCTCGTGATCGCCGAGCTTCAGGCGTCGGCCGCGAGGTCCTCGGCCAGGGTCCGCAGGAAGGGCTCGACGTCGGTCACCAGACCGACGGTCTGAAACGTCCCCCGGTCGCTCAGCTTGGTGACGGTGGCGGGGTTGATGTCCACGCAGACGACCCGCACCGAGGCGGGCAGCAGATTCCCCGTGGCGATCGAGTGCAGCGCGGTGGCGATGAACAGAGCGAACCCGACCCCCTGAACCGACTTC
>JBFWRA010000058.1:0-9643 GCA_050249155.1 Isosphaeraceae bacterium
GGATCGACCGTCCCTGCCCGGCCTGTCTGGGCGAGCGGCTTCGGCCCGAGGCGCTGGCGGTCCGGGTCCTTGGCGTGAATCTCGCGGAACTCTCGGCGCTCCGGGTCCGGGAGGTCCGCGCGTTCCTCGATCGGATCGCCGGGGAGGCGGGCGCGATCGCCGTCGCGCGGGCGATCCTCACCCAGGCGACGAGCCGTCTGGATTACCTGGAGCGGATCGGGTTGGGCTATCTTTCCCTGAGCCGGCCCGCGCGGAGTCTCTCGGGGGGTGAGGCCCAGCGCGTCGCGCTGACCGCGGCGCTCGGTTCGGGACTGGTGAACACGCTTTACGTCCTCGACGAGCCCTCCGCGGGTCTTCACGCCGAGGACGTCGGCCGGCTCCTGGATTGTCTCCGCCGGCTCCGCGACGTGGGGAACTCGGTGGTGGTGGTCGAGCACGACCTCGACGTGATCCGATCCGCCGACGTGCTGGTGGACGTCGGCCCCGGAGCGGGGGAGGCGGGGGGTCGCATCCTCTACGTGGGGCCCCCCACGGCGATCCAGGCGGAGAACGCCCCGGGCTCGCTCACGGCCGACTTCCTCAACGGTCGCAGGAAACCACGACCACCGGGACGTCGACGCTCCACCGGGGGCGCTCGACTTCGGCTCTCGGGCGCGACGGGGCACAATCTCAAGGGGGTTGACGTCGAGATTCCCCTGGGCGTCCTTTGCGTGGTGACCGGAGTCAGCGGCTCGGGCAAGAGCACGCTGGTTGAGGAGACCCTCTACCCGGCGCTTCGACGACGGCTCGGCCTGGGCGCGACGGCGGCGGGGCTACCGTTTGGCTCGTTGACCGGGACAGGTGAACTGAACGGCGTGGTGCTGGTGGATTCGACGCCGATCGGACGCACGGGGCGCTCGAACCCCGTGACGTACCTCAAGGCCTTCGACGAGATCCGCAAGACGTTCGCCGCCACCCACGAGGCGAGACTGAGGAACCACGGCCCGAACCGATTCAGCTTCAACGTCGAGGGGGGACGCTGCGACGCCTGCGAAGGCAATGGATTCAAAACGGTGGATATGCAATTCCTCCCCGACGTCATCGTCCGCTGCGCGGAGTGTCGGGGCACTCGGTTTCGCGAGGAAACCCTTCAGATCACCTACCGGGGCCGCAACGTCGCCGAGGTGCTCGACCTCACGGCGCGCGAGGCCTTCGGCTTCTTCCGCAACCGGCCGAGGGTTCAGGCCAGGCTCCGCCCCTTGCTCGACGTCGGCCTGGATTACCTGAAACTGGGTCAACCGGCGTCGACCCTGTCCGGGGGAGAGGCCCAGCGCCTGAAACTGGCCAGCCATCTGGCGACGTCCCCCGGGGCGATCACCCGGGCCGCCGGCGGCAAGTCGCACACCCTCTTTCTGCTGGACGAGCCGACCACCGGCCTCCACCCGGCCGACACCTTGAAGCTTCTGGACGCCTTTGAGTCGTTGCTTTCCGTCGGCCATTCGCTGGTCGTGATCGAGCACAGTCCCGAGATCCTGATCGCCGCCGACTGGCTGATCGACCTGGGCCCCGGGGCCGGTGACGAGGGGGGAACGATTCTCGCCGAGGGAACGCCGGAGGAGGTCGCCCAGAGGGACACACCCACGGGGCGACTGCTCGCCAGGACGTTTGACGCGTGACGTTTCGCGAACCCTTGAGCGTTCCCCGTGTCATGGGCTGAGAGGATTTTCCAGGACGGGCCTGCGGTCGCGGGAGATCTCGTCGACGTCGAGTCAACCGATTAAGGACCGTTCCCCCAACCCACACCCCTTGTGAGGAGGTCGACCATGAGCGCGAAGACCGGCGGTTACAGCGGGCCTCTCGAACAAGTCGGGCCTTGCCAGTGGCGGATTCCCCGAAGTTACCGCGAGGACATGCGAGTCGACGGCTTGATCTTCGCCGACGAGGCACTCATCGAGCAGATCAAGAAGGACCAGGGGCCCGAGCAGGTGGCCAACGTCGCCACGCTCCCCGGCATCCAGAAGGCCAGCCTGGCGATGCCCGATATTCACTGGGGATACGGGTTCGCGATCGGCGGAGTGGCCGCGACCGACCCCGAGGAAGGGGGAGTGATCTCGCCTGGGGGCGTCGGCTACGACATCAATTGCGGCGTTCGGTTGCTCCGGACCCACCTGGATTGGGACGACGTGAAGTCCCAGATCCGCCCACTGATCGACCAGCTTTTCCGCGACGTCCCCACGGGAGTCGGCCAGACGGGGAATTACCTGTTCGACAAGCCCAAGCTCGCCAGGCTGATGGAACAGGGGGCGGCCTACGTCGTCAACGAGGGCTGGGGGACGAAACGGGATTTGACCTTCACCGAGGCGGAGGGCCGCATCGAGGGGGCGGAACCCGACCGCGTGAGCGATCGCGCCTACAAGCGCGGATATGATCAGTGCGGCACCCTGGGCTCGGGAAACCACTTCCTGGAGGTGCAGGTCGTCGACCGCATCCACGACGAGGAGGCCGCCGCGGTGATGGGGCTCCGCGAGGGGCAAATCACCGTGTTGATCCATTCCGGGTCGCGGGGGCTGGGCTATCAGGTCTGCGACGACCACCTGGGCATGTTCAAGAACGCGCCGACGAAGTACGGGTTCACGCTGCCCGACTGGCAGCTCGCCTGCGCGCCGGTCCACAGCCCCGAGGGGCAGGCTTACCTTGGCGCGATGCGCGCCGCGGCGAATTACGCGTTCTGCAATCGGCAATTGTTGACGCATCAGACCCGGGAGGTTTTCGGCCGGTTCTTCAAGAAACCCTGGGAAAGCCTGGGCATGGAACTGGTTTACGACGTCGCGCACAACATCGCGAAGTTCGAGGACCACGACGTCGGAGGCGGGTGTTGCAAGAACGTCTGTGTTCACCGCAAGGGGGCGACCCGGGCGTTCCCTCCGGGGCACCCCGATATCCCCGAGCACTACCGGGCGATCGGTCAACCGGTCATCATTCCCGGAAGCATGGGCACGGCGAGCTGGGTGCTGGTCGGCCAGTCCGGCAGCATGGAGCAATCGTTCGGCACGAGCTGCCACGGCGCGGGTCGGATGATGAGCAGGACGGCGGCCGTCCGGATGGCCGAGGGGCGTCGGATCGACAAGGAGCTTGACGCGATCGGGATCGTCGCCAGGGCGCGAGGCCACAAGGGACTCGCCGAGGAACAGCCCGCGGCCTACAAGGACGTCGACCAGGTCGTCGAGGTCGTGGACAGGGCGGGGATCTCGAAGAAGGCGGCGCGGCTCAGGCCGATCGGCGTCATCAAGGGCTGACACGCCTGACGGCGGTGTCGGCTCACTCGAAATCCTGGGGGTCTCGTCTCCCGGGTACGTTTCCGGAAGGCGGGCTGGGGGTTTCCCAGCCTTCGTTCCGTTCAAGGCGGCGGGCGATTCTCGTGAGCGCTGATGCGATTCTCCAGAGAATCAGCAGCAGGACGAGATAATACGTCATCGGGAGGAGATAATAGATCAACGGCCCGGAAAGATTGTGCATGATCGCACCGCTCTCGAGGTCGAGCTTCCCACGAGCCGACAGGCTGTGACCTCGCGCGGGGATGCCCTGAGGACGCGCGAGAATCCCTCTTGATTGTGCCTCGGACGGAACGTCGCGGCAAGTTCGCGCGTGGCCTCGCGAGGGCGGGAGCGGCCACAGGACCGATCGACGTCCAGAAACGCGAGTCCTGTCCTCACTCGCGGGTCGGTCCGGGTCGTTCTATAATGACCTCGATCCGTGCGTCACGAATCCATGAGATACTCGCCGATGAGCGTGATCGACCGCGCCGCGGAACTCGAACAGACTCTCCGCGACCGGTTCGGGCTCGACGTTTTTCGGCCCGGTCAGCGCGAGGTGATCGAGAACGTCCTCAGGGGACGCGACGTTCTTTGCGTGATGCCCACCGGCGGGGGCAAGAGCCTTTGCTACCAGTTGCCCGCGCTGATGCTTCCTGGGCTGACGCTGGTCGTCTCCCCTCTGATCGCCCTGATGAAAGATCAGGTGGACGCCCTGGTTCAGAAGGGAATCCGGGCGACGCTGATCAACAGCACGCTTGATCCCGGCGAGCAATGGACCAGAATCCTGGAGGTCGAGGCCGGGCGTTACGACCTGGTCTACGTCGCTCCCGAACGATTTCGTAGCGGCCGGTTCGTCGAGATGATCGCGAGGGTTCGCCCGGCGCTGCTGGCGATCGATGAGGCTCACTGCATCAGTCAATGGGGGCACGACTTCCGCCCCGACTACGCCAGGCTCGGCCTGGCCCGTCGCAAGCTGGGTTTTCCCCCTTGCATCGCCCTGACCGCCACGGCGACGGACCTCGTCCGCCGCGACGTCGCCGAGCAACTCGACCTGCGAGACCCCGCGCTCTTCGTCGCGGGCTTCGACCGTCCGAACCTGTCCTACGCCGTGCTCGACACTCGACGCGAGCCTGACAAGCTCGCCGCGCTGGCCAGAATCCTTCACGAGTGTCCCGGATCGTCCATTGTTTACGCGTCGAGTCGCAATCGTTGCGAGGCGGTCGCCCAGCACGTCCAGCGCGAGCTTCGGAAACACGCGGTCGTCTACCACGCGGGGATGTCTCGCGAGGATCGCGACTCCGCGCAGGAGCGGTTCATGTCGGGAGAGGCCGAGGTGGTCGTCGCCACCAACGCCTTTGGCATGGGAGTGGACAAGCCCGATATCCGCTCGGTCATCCATTACAACCTGCCAGGGACGCTGGAGGCGTACTACCAGGACGCCGGCCGCGCCGGTCGCGATGGGTCCCCCGCGCGCTGCGCCTTGCTTTACACGCCGGCGGACCGCGTTCTTCAAGAGCGGTTCATCGAGAACGAGTATCCACCTCCCGAGGTCGTTTATCGGATCTACGAGACCCTCCGCCGGCTCGACGCCGACCCGATCGAGCTGACTCAGGCCGAGATCAAGGAAGTCTCCCGGATCGAGCTCGGCGAATCGGCTGTCGGCACGGCGCTGAAGCTCCTGGAAGCCGCGGGCGCGATCGAACGGTTCCTCCCTCGCGAGAACATGGCCATCGTCCGGATCAACCTTCCGGCCGAGGAGGATGGTCCCGAGGCTGGCAGCCTGTCGGAGAATCTCGGCCCACACGCGCACGTTCAGCGGCTCGTCCTGCTGGGTCTGGAGGGGCTGGTCAATCGGCGATTCTCGGAACCGGTCTATTTCAATCCCGACGACTTCGCCAGCGCGCTCGGCCTGGAGCGCGCCGCCCTGATCCGGGCGATCAAGGCGTTAACCGCCGACCTACCCAGCGATTACGTCCCGCCGTTTCGTGGCTACGCGGTGCGCGTGCTCGACCGCAAGCGCCGACCTCGCGACCTGGATATCGACTTCTCGGCGCTTCAAGCGCGCAAGACCCGTGAGTACGAGAAACTTGAACGCATGATCCAGTACGCCCAGACCAATCGTTGCCGCCGGGCCTACCTGCTGGGCTACTTCGGCGACGAGGAGGCCCTGAGGCGGAACTGCGGCCGTTGCGACGTCTGCGGCATCGAGGGTGCCACGGTCCCCAGCGCCTCGTCGGTCGCCATCGACACACCGGCCGGGCGCGAGGTCTTGCTGAAAGTGCTCTCCGGCGTGGCGAGGGCGAAGGGGCGCTTCGGTAAGACCGTCGTGGCCCAGATGCTCAAGGGGTCGGGGGCGGAAAAGATGGAGCGTTGGGGGCTCAAATCGCTGAGCACCTACGGCATCCTCTCCGAATTCACCCAGCCGGAGCTGACCAGGCTCCTCGACGCTCTCGCTCAGGCGGGATTCGTGGAATGCCCGGAGGTCGACCGCTTTCGACCGATCGTCACCCTCACGGAGCGGGGAAGGGCGTTCCTGAAGGACCCGGACGGCGGCCCGATCCGGCTGGAAATTCCAGATGACCTCGCTCGAAAAGTCCGGCAGGGAGGGCTCGCGTCGCTCGTCGCCCCGCGGAACCCCGCCAGGGAGGCGACGCCTTCGGAGGAAGACTCGGACGGGGCGAGCGACGACCCCCTGTCCGAACGGCTTCGAAGCCTTCGACTGGCCTGGGCGCGCGAGGCCAGTCAGCCGGCCTACACCGTCTTCACCAACGACACCCTCGACGCGCTCGTTCAGGCGAGGCCCAGGACGCCCGGGGAGCTCGCCAGGGTGAAGGGGGTGGGACGCGTCACCCTGGAACGTTACGGCGCGGCGATCCTTGAAGCGATCGCGAGAGCGCCCGCCCCCGAACAGGAACGCCCGGCCGAACCCGCCGAACCCGTTTCCCCGCCGTCGGGCCCTTCGAAGCCGCCGCTGGCGTCGACGCTCAGGTCGCCCCACGTTCCGACCGAGGAATGGACCTGGCGGCTCCTCGATCGCGGTTTCACCCCCGAGGAGGCCGCCGCGATTCGAGGCCTGAACCCCGCCGCGATCCTTCGACACGCCGCCCTGATCGCTCGACAGGGCAAGCCGTTGAAACGGGAGTGGTTCTTCGACGACGAGTTGGCGTCACGGTGGGAGTCCTGGCGGACCGAACACGGGGACGCCTCGCCTCCCCCCGGCGACGAGGGCCAGGCCGACCTCTGGAGCCTGTTTCTCATCCTCGGCGCGGCGCGTCGGCCTTGAGAGTGGAACTTGTCGGATCGCCGGCCGGGCTTTACAATCCTGGCCTGAAATCGTTCGTGCTCGATCGGGGTCGCGGGAGGGTTCGGCGCGATGAAGTGCTTGATCGTTTACTTCCTTGACGGCAAGTTCTACGGCGAGGAAGTGGAGTGGAAGCGCTCGGGCAGCGGCACTTATCGCGAGATCTCCCGGATCGAGATTCCCCAGACTCGTGACGAGATCGTCAAGTTCGCCGAGGCCGGGCGCTACTCGATCGAATGGCGCGGGCCGATCCCCGCCGACTTGCAGTCGGCTTGACGAGGCCCATCCCGAACGCGACGTTCAGCTTCCCAGGCGGTTCCTCCTCCAGACGATCTGGAGGCGGTTCCCTTCCGGGTCGTTGAAAAAGTCGGTTCGCATCGTCTCGTTGTCGACGGCCGTGTCCCGCTCGAAGGAGACTCCGCGCGCTTCGAGGGCGGCGCGGGTCGCCGCGTAATCGTCGACCCAGAACGCCAGGTGGCAGACCCAGCGCTGGTTCGCGCCGGTTTGACCGCGGGGCCGGCCGATGATCTCGATCGCCACCCCCTGGTCGTCGGTCAGAAAGTAGCCGGGAGGATCGCCGCCGCTCTCGACGGCCACGGTCATGCCGAAGGCGTCGACGTAGAAATCCTTGAGCCGAGGGGCGTCGTCCGCGTAGATGGCGAAATGCTCGATGGAGGGCATGGCGAGATTCCCCGCGCCTGTCAAAGTGTTTCTATCGCTTCGATCGCGCCCTGGCTTTTGGGAGGGGCTTCGCCGGGTCGAACCCCGCCAGGACCATCACGGCGTTCCATTCGGAGGGTTTCACAGGTTGAATCGAGAGCCGGCTCCCCTTGCGAAGCAACTCCATCCCCTGGAGCGCCTCGACCTCGCGGAGCCTGGCGAGCGTGATCGGTGGGTCGATCGCGCGGACGGCCCGGATCGAGACCTGGAACCAGGTCGGGTCGGCCGGGTCGCTCTTGGGGTCGAAGTGGTCGGCCGCGGGGTCGAACGCGGTCGGGTCGGGATGGGCCTCGACGACCACCTCCGCGATCCCCGCCACGGCCGGCGGGTCGACGCTCGAATGGTAGTAGAGCACCAGGTCGCCGCGTTTGACCTCGTCGCGCAAAAAGTTCCGCGCCTGGTAGTTCCGAACGCCGTCCCAGCCCGTCGTTCGGTCCGGGGCCGCTTCCAGGTCGGCGTAGGAGAAGCAATCCGGCTCGGACTTGAACAGCCAGTGGGCCATGGCGGGGCGTTGGGATCGGAACGTTCAAGGCCGTGGCAGGAACGGCCCACGATGGCCGAGCCTCCACGCGCCTGGGGAGGCCAGGTTAGCAGATCGTTCGCGATCCGGCGAGGCCCCGCGATTGATCGATCAGTGCTCCACGGCGGCGGCCAGGTCGACCTCGATCTCCTCGTTCCGCCTGGCTTGTGGTTGCGACGGCGCGCGACCGGAGTCGGCGTGCGAGACCGCGGGGCCTCCCCGTAGCCCCAGCGAGGCCACGAACGCCAGCGCTCCCAGGCAGGTCATCATCACGAACACCTCCCGGATCGAGCCGCCCAGGGCGAGCCGCACCGTCTGAAGGTTCTCGGGGGTAAGCCGATCGTGCGTCTCGGGCCGGAGCGCGGCCGCCACGTCGATCCCGGTCGTTCCC
This sequence comes from Isosphaeraceae bacterium, assembly GCA_050249155.1. Taxonomy (GTDB): domain Bacteria; phylum Planctomycetota; class Planctomycetia; order Isosphaerales; family Isosphaeraceae; genus JBFWRA01. The sequence continues at coordinate 8,226 of JBFWRA010000058.1, forward strand.
ACGAGCCGACCGGCCAGCCGGACCCCCAGCGCCGCCCCGAGGAGTCCGACCCCGAGCGCCCCGCCGATCGTCCTCGAAAAGATCACGGCCCCGGTCGCCGTCCCTCGGCGGTCGTAGGCCACCGAGTTCTGCACGTCCAGCGTGTAGCTCAGCGCGGCGGGGCCCATCCCCAGGCCGATCACCGCCATCGAGACCAGAAAGATCGGCCCGGCGATCCTGGGAAAAAGGGAGCCGATCGCCAGGCCCGCCGTTCCGATCGTGATGAAGGAGGCCCCCGCCGTGGCCGTCCTTCGGAACCCGAGCGGACGGATGAACCGGGCCGCGACCGCCACGCTCAACGACCAGCTCAAAAAAAGCGGCGTGATCGCCCGGCCCGCCTGCGTCGCCGTGCCTCCCCGGACCCCTTGAACATACAGAGGCACATACGTATCCAGAGCGAAGAGGGCGGCCCCGAGCAGAAAGCTGCCCGTCACCGCCGCCAGGATGTTCGGGGTCAGGAACAGGTCGATCGGTAAAATGGGGTCCTCGGCCCGGGTCTCCTGCCAGGCGAAGGTGACGAGCAGGGCGACCGCCAACCCTCCCAGGAGGACGCCCCCCGCGATCGTCTGATCGTCTCCGCGCAGGACCGCCAGCAACAGGGCGGCGGTCCCCGAGCTGAGGAGGAACGAGCCGAGCCAGTCGATCTTTCGGTGCTCGGGATGGCGCGGGGGTTCCTCGACGCGCGTGGCCAGGATCCAGATCGCCAGCAGCGCGAACGGGGCCGTCACGAAGAAGACCCACCGCCACGAGAGCCAGTCGGTCAACACGCCGCCGACCGCGGGTCCGGCCAGGCTCGACACCCCCCACACGCCGCTGAAGAGCCCTTGCACCTTCGCGCGCTCTTCCAACGTGAACAGGTCGCCGAGCATCGTGATGACGATCGGGCCGACCGCCCCCGCGCCGAGGCCCTGGATCACCCGCATCGCGATCAACTCGGGCATGCTTCGGGCCAGTCCCGAGAGGATCGACCCGAGCGTGAACGCCCCCAGACCGAACAGCAAGACCCGCTTGCGCCCGAGCCGGTCGGCCAGTTTGCCGTAAAGGGGGGTCGAGACCGTCGCGGCCAGCAGATAGGCCGAGAAGACCCAGGGGTAGATTTCCAGGCCGTTGAGCGTCGCGATGATGCTGGGCATCGCGGTCGAGACGACCGTCTGCTCCAGCGCGGCGACGGTCATCGAGGTCAACAGCGCGAGCGTGACCAGCCCCCGCTTCGACCCCGCCGCGGCGATCGACCTCCTGATTCGCGTCGTAAATCCAGAAAAAAGCTGACCTTCCGTCTCCGAACCCGCCATCGAAGTCACGTCCCTCCGCCCCGATCGAACCTCTCCACGGACTCATTCTACCGCGGCGGCCAAGAACTCGATTCTTCCTGGGACTCG
>JBFWRA010000059.1:0-9538 GCA_050249155.1 Isosphaeraceae bacterium
GGTGAGGAGATCGCGGGCGACGGTGAGCCGATCCCGCAGGTAGGTGAGGTAGCTGTGGATGCCGTCGCGCCAGGTGTCGCGGAAGGCTTTGACCTGCTCGGGCTCGCGGGTGATGTGGTCTGCCCTCCCGTCCTTCACGTCGCGGCTGGTGGTGGACCACTGGAAGTTGCTGTTGAACTTGATGCCGTAGGGCGGGTCGAAATAGATGCACTGGACCTTGCCGCGCAGGCCCTCGCGCTCGGCCAGGCTGGCCATGACTTGCAGCGAGTCGCCGAGGATCATGCGGTTGGACCAGTTCTGGTCGTGGCGGTAGAACTCGGTCTTGTCCGCGCCCTCGGGGACGCCGTTGAAGTCGGCGAAGAGGTCGGGGAAGAGCAGGGTCTGGGGATCGGCGGCGCGCTCGGCCTGCTTCGTCCGGCGCTGGAGGTCGTCGATCAGGACCTTGGGATGCACCTTCTCCTGGATGTGGAGCGGCGGGGCGTGGACGACGAGGTCGGACCAGTCCCGATCGTCCTTGCCGCGCCAGACCAGTTGCGGGTCGAGGTCGCGGTTGCGGCGCTCGTAGGCGACCCGGATGGGATTCCTGTGTTCCTCGTTCACGACGGCCTGGTACTCGGCGGTCGGGATGTTCTTGCGCTTGTCGTCCTCGTGAACGAGGGTCTCGACGGTCTTCTTCTGGGCTGTTCTCTTGGCCATGGTCACTTCCTTGTTGGTAGATGTTCGCGGACGGCGTCGGCCAATTGCCTGGCGCTGGGCAGTCGCCCGCTTAGCTCCGAGGGGAGCTTCGAGCTGAGCTGGTAGGCGGCGACGCCGATGGGGTTGGTCTTGGACTTGAGGGCGAACTCGACGTCGATGTCGTCCTTCTCGGCGCAAAGGATGATGCCGATGGAAGGCGCATCGTCCGGCGCCCGTTCTTTTTCGTTGAGCAGGTTGAGGTAGAAGTCCATCTGTCCGGCGTGTTCCGGCTCGAACGGGCCGATCTTCAACTCAAAGGCGACCAGCGCCTTGAGGAATCGGTGATAGAACAGCAGGTCGATGAAATACTCCTTGCGGCCGGTGGTGAGACGGAATTGCCGGCCGATGAAGCAGAAGCCGTATCCCAGTTCGAGGATGAAGGCTTGCAGGCCGTCGATCAGCCGGCCTTCCAGTTCGCGTTCCCTGACGGCCTGGGTGACGCCGAGAAATCCGAAATCGTAGCGGCTCTTGATGACGTCGTCGGCCTGCTCGGCGAAATGCTCCGGCAGGGCGGCGGGGAAGTTGTGGGTCTTCTTCTCCTTGACGGCGCGTTCGTAAGCCTGGGCCTTGATCTGATTGAGCAGCACGTTGCGGGTCCAGCCGAACCGGGCGGTGGCGCGGAGGTGGTCAATGCGGGCCGCCGGGTCCTTGACTTTCTTGAGCAACTCGACGTGATGCCCCCAGGGGACGCGGGCCGCCAATTCTTGAACGGGCTGTTCAAGAACACGTTGAGGCTTTGATTTTGCCGACGTTTTCCTTCGCGACCCGGTTTCTGGAACAGCCTGTTCCAGAAAGTCGGGGCTTGTGTATTCCAGGTAGAACTGGCGGGCACGCCAGAGATTGTCGGCGGAAAAGCCTGACTTGCCGGGGAACGCCGAACGCAGGTCCGTCGACAGGCGTTCGACGACGGCATCGCCCCAGCCCGCCCCGGCCTGCTTCTCCGCGATGGCCCGTCCGATGTCCCAGTAAAGCAGCACCCCTTCATGGACTGCCGCCTGAATCGCCCGGGTGCGCGCCTGCGCGATGCGGTCCCGGATCGCCGCGAGGAAGGCCGGATAGTCGGAGGGAAACGGATCCTTGCTCATAACGTCGTCGCGGCCTCGATCATCTTGTTGAATTCACCCTCGACCTTGGCCTTGAAGTCCGACTCGATCTTGTAGACCTCGGTGAACTCGGCGAAAGCCCAGCGGCCGTGGGATTGGAGGTGGTTCACGCCGGGGACCCAGTAGGTCTCCATCGTGGTCTTCTTCTCCTTGGCGTCCTCGCCGCGGTAGCCCTTGATCTCGACGACGAGGTGGAGGAGGTCGTCCTCGCCGCGGCCGTCGTCGACGAGCACGATGAAGTCGGGCCGGTACGCGCGGTTCTCGGAGCCGTATCGATAGGGGACCTCGAAGCCGAGGTTGTGGTTCTTCACATAGGCGCGGACCCGCGGGTGAGACTCGGCCACGCGGCAGAACTCGGCCTCCCAGTCGCTATCGAGGATGACCCAGTTGACGTGGCAGCGCGAGGGGCAGGTCTTCCAGCGCGTCGATTTCGAGGTGTTGAAGCGGACGTGGACGGTGGAGCCGGTGGGGTTGTACGAGTCGAGCAGGGCCTTGATGGGTCGATCGCCGAGGAACGCCCGCGTGATTCCCGCCGTGATGCGGTTGCAGGCCATGTCCGCCAGCTCTTGATACGTCAGGAGGCCCGGGTGGGCGTCCCCCTGGCAGACGAGGCATGTCTCGAGCCATTGCCGGGTGATGCGCTTGAGCTGGCCGAAGAGGTGGAGCCTGGGTTCCTCGCCCGGGTCGCGCCAGTGCGTGTCAAGGAGGCGCCTGGTGACCAGGTAGACGATCGACGCGGTGCGCGCCTCTCCGAGGTGCTCCAGGTTCAGGTCGACGCTCTCGCCGATGATGCCGGAGTTTCGCGTGAGGGTCGGGCCGACCAGGTCGGGTGTGAGGACCAGGATCGAGTCGTCGTTGAATTCGGCCGTGAGTCGTTCTTCCGGCGGTTCGACGCGGTAGCCCTCGACCCGGGGGAAGCGGATTTCCAGGTGGTCGCGGTCGGGCCGCACGGCCGTCACCTGGATCGTCTCGCGAGGCGGTTGGGGCGGCGCGACGACGGGCTTCGCGTTGAAGTCGAAGGGGATGCCGAAGACGTCGGCGTATTCGACGTTGAAGAGGCCCTCCTCGTTCAGGTCGTAGGACTGGCGTCGGAGGGCCCGGCCGATCACCTGTTCGCAGAGGAGCTGGGTGCCGAAGGCGCGGATGCCGAGGACGTGGGTGACGGTGTTCGCGTCCCAGCCCTCGGTGAGCATGGAGACCGAGACGACGCAGCGGATCGAGCCGCCGAGCTGGCCGGGCTTTCCGACGGTGTTCATGACCTCGCGGAGCAGTTCCTGGTCGGTGATCGTCTCGCCGGCGCGTGGGTCGCCGGTCCGCTCGACGATCTCGCGTCGGAACCGCTCGATCTCGTCGGCGGCCATGCCCCGGAAGTTGTCGTCGAGGGCGTCTCCGGCTTCGAGCTGCTCGCTGTCGATGAGCAGGGCGTTCGGCCTGGGCAGGGGGTCGCCGGTGGCCTCGTCGAAGTTGCGGAAGAGGGGGAGACGGCCGTGTTCGAGGGTGGTCGACCCGTCGCCATCGCGTCTGTGGAATCCGGAAATAAAGTCATAAACAAGTTTAGAGATAGCGGTGTTCTGGCAGACGACGATGAAGCAGGGGGGGGCCTTGACGCCGGCCTGTTCCCAGAGCGTGAAGGTTTTCTGGTAGTGGCCGTAGAGGGCGTGGAGGGCCGACTGGAGTCGGGTGGGGAGTTTCAGGGGGTCGAGGGACTCGGCTTTCCCGCGCCCTTTTTTGGGCATGTCCTCGCGGATGTTTTCCCAGAGGTTCCGGTAGACGGGCATTTCGTCGCCGGGGACGTTCTCGGCGATGGGGACGCGCGGGAGCTTGACGATGCCGCACTCGATCGCGTCCATGAGGGAGAAGTCGGACACGGTCCAGGGAAACAGCGTTCCCTCGGCGTAGCCGGAGCCTCGCAGGAAGAACGGCGTGGCGGAGAGGTCGATCACGCGGGAGAGTGTGAGCGTGCGGTTCACGGCCTCCAGGCCGGAGATCCAGAGGCGAGCGGCCTCGTTGTTCTTCTGGGCCTCGGTCCTGTCGTCGCCCTTGAGGTCCTCGTCGTCGTCGTCCCTGGGTTTCTCGCGGTAGCAGTGGTGGGCCTCGTCGTTGAGGACGAGGACGTTGTTGAGGCCCATGAGGTCGGGCATCACCCGCTGGATCATCTGTCCTTCGGTTTCGAGGGTGTTCAGGGGCTCGCCCCGCCCCTGGAGCAAGGCGCGGCCGCCGGAGGAGATCTCGAGGCGTTCTCGGAGCTTGAAGGCGTGATAGTTGGTGATGACGATCTTGGCGCGGCCCATGAGGTCCCGCATGTCGTTGGGGACGAGCATGCGTTTGGAGTAGTAATCGTCGGGGTCGTTCGGCTGGAGGACGCGGAGGCGGTCCTTGATCGTCAGGCCCAGGGCGACGACGAGGAAGCCCCGGGTGAACGCCTTGCTTTGAGGACGGCGGACGGCGTTGATCGTCTGCCAGGCGATGAGCATCGCCATCACCGTGGTTTTCCCCGCGCCTGTGGCGAGTTTCAGGGCGATGCGGAAGAGTTCGGGGTTGGCGTCCCTGTTGGTGGAGGCCAGATCGTCGAGGATCAGTCTGCCGTCCCTGGTGTGTGGGGCGACCTCGGCGAGCCAGATCGCCGTTTCGACGGCTTCGAGTTGACAGAAGAATGGGCGGAGCCCGGGGAATTTCGGATCCCGCCAGTGCTGGAGGAGTCGAGCGGTCTCGGCGGTCACCTGCCAGTCGTTGGGCCTTGGCCAGGTTCTCCAGGTCTCGACGTGGCGGCGAACCAGGTTGACGAGCGAGGTGGGATCGTATCGCTGGTCCTCGGTGGAGAGGCCCTCGCCCTCGTCATGGACGAAGATCTTTTGATGCGTCGATTTTTTCCGCTTCTTCGGCTTGGGGATGGGCGTGATGAAGTCGGCCCGTCGTCGAGATTGGAGGATTTTCCGGGTCGGCTGCCCTTGGTCGTCCAGTTCCCAGTGTCGGGTTGGGCAAGAATAGGGAGAATTCAATATGGGACGATCAAAAAACGGATCGCTCATGGGAGGGTGAGCCCTGGTGATGGCCGATCGCGGTGAGGAAGCCCGCCCTCTCGGCTTGGCCCTGGATCGTCCTCAGAGCGGCGCGGGGGAGTGCTCGGCGTCGATCGAACGGGATTCTACCAAAGAAGGAGAGTGCGGGCACGTCAACAGGCGCGAAGCGGGCCAGGGGCGCTTTGGATGGAGGGGAGCCGGCCCGTTCCGCGCCCCGGGGGGACGCACCCCTTCGCGAATTCCTGTTGGCGCCGTCGCCGGCCTGGGAGGAGTCATGGATGAGGGCAAGCGGTCGCCCGAGCCCACGACGGATGGGTTGAGAAATTCAGAGATTAGAAAACGTATATCTCGTATTCTTTCGGTTGAGGTTGTCAGTTTGGGCCAGGTCGGGTGTAATGGGTCGGGAAAGGCAACCTGAAGTCGCCTGGCGTGGTCCCGGGGTCGTTGGACCGACTTTTTGGCTTCGCGTCGGGCCGGAGGCTTTTCCCACGATGCAAGAGCGCATCTCCTATCTTGGCATCACTTTCGACGACGTCCTGCTCGAACCGGCCTACTCCGAGCTGCTTCCCAGGCAGGTGGACACTCGGACTCAGCTCACCGCCCAGATCGCGCTCAACCTCCCGATCCTGTCGTCGCCGATGGACACGGTCACCGAGGCCGAACTCGCCATCGCGCTGGCGCAGGAGGGGGGGATCGGCAACATTCACAAGAACATGTCCGTGGAGGAGCAGGCGCGTGAGGTGGACAAGGTCAAGCGTTCCGAGAACGGGATCATCGTCGACCCGATCACGCTTCCTCCCTCGGCGACCGTCGGGGAGGCCCGGGAGATCATGCGGGGGCACAACATCTCGGGGGTTCCGATCACGGTCGCTGGGAAGCTGCGGGGTATTCTGACCCGTCGAGACCTCCGCTTTTTGGAGGATAACGACCTTCGGATCGAGGAGGTCATGACCAAGGACAATCTGGTCACCGCCTCGGCGGACACCAGCCTGGAGGAGGCCGACCGGATTTTGACGAAGAATAAGGTCGAGAAGCTTTTGCTGGTGGACGATGAATACCGACTGAAAGGGTTGATCACGATCAAGGACATCGACAAGCTCCATCGTTACCCCCAGGCTTGCAAGGATAGCCGGGGGCGGCTGCGCGTCGGGGCGGCCGTCGGCGTTCAGGATTACGAGCGGATCGGCAAGCTGATCGAGGCCGACGTGGACGTGTTGGTGGTGGACTCGGCCCATGGGCACAGTCTGAACGTGGTCGAGACGGTCCGTCGAATCAAGAAAGACTTTCCCATTGAAGTGGTGGCCGGGAACGTGGCGACCGCGGAAGGAACCCGGGCCCTGATCGACGCGGGGGCCGACGCGGTGAAGGTGGGGATCGGGCCTGGCTCGATCTGCACCACCCGGGTCGTCTCCGGGGTCGGGGTGCCGCAAATCACGGCGATCCATCACTGCGCCAAGGCCGCCGCGGGTCGGGTTCCGGTGATCGCCGACGGCGGCATCCGGTACTCGGGGGATATCACCAAGGCGCTGGCCGCCGGGGCGCACAGCGTGATGATCGGCGGGCTGTTCGCGGGCCTGGCCGAGAGCCCCGGAGAAACGATCATTTACCGAGGGCGAAGCTTCAAGTCCTATCGGGGAATGGGGTCGCTGGCGGCGATGGCCAAGGGTTCGCATGAGCGCTACCGCCAGGAAGGGGGCCGGGGCTCGACCGATTCGAAGCACGCCACGCCGCAAAAGCTCGTTCCCGAGGGAGTCGAGGGGCGCGTCCCTTACAAGGGACCGCTGGCCGAATACGTCTTTCAACTCGTCGGAGGGCTTCGGGCCGGGATGGGCTACTGCGGCACCCGGACCATCGAGGAACTTCGGACCAAGGCTCGGTTCATTCAGGTCACCGGGGCCTCGGTTCAGGAAGGTCATCCCCACGACATCGTGATCACCCAGGAAGCGCCGAACTATTCCAGCTTCTCCAACGAGACCGAGAACGGACGCGGGCCGGTCTAATCAGGCCGGAACGTGTCGCGATGAGGTTTTCAATTCTCAAGAAGTTGACGCGCCTCGGCCGGGAAGGTGACTGGCCGTGGCGTCCCAGTTAAGCGAGCGGACCCCGCGCCTCGAAACGCTCGGGGAACGCGTTGAGGATGATCGATCGGGACGGGGGCAGCGAACGGAATCGCGAAGCCTCGGGCCCAGCCGCGTGGCAGACTTGATCGGGCCGAACCGTCACGAACCGGAAACGGCCTGTCACCACTCAGCCCGGTCACACTGAAGCAAGGAGGCGTGGCGTGCGTCGCCCAAAAATGGCCCTGGCCAAAGTGTTCCTCGGGATCGGGATCGGGACGGCCCTGCCGGTCCCCTTGGTCTCGGCCCAGCAGCCGCCGGCGTTGCTCGGCGATGGCTCGGTCCCCGGCGCGTCGGGGGCCGCGACGACGTCCCCGTCCCCGGTCCCGCCGCTGGTGTCCTCCCCCGCCGAACTCACGCTGCCGAGCCTCAACCCCTCGCGAGGGGCCCGGCACCTGCTCCGCAACGGCTGGGATTACGTCACCTATCAGCAATACGACCGCGCCCTCGCGTTCTTCCGGGAGGCTGAGGCCCGGCAAAACGAACTCAACAATTCCGAGCGGACCAAGCTCAAACAGGGGATCGAACGCGCCCAGCGGGGTATCCGTGAACTCTCCAGCGGCATCAAGACCGAGCCGGCCTACGCCCGAAGCGGCCGATCCCCGGTCCCAGGCGCGATCGCCGCGGCCGCTCCCCGACGCGACCCCATCCAGCTCGCCGGCGGAGACGTCCCCGCCGAGAACTCGGCCAACGTGCGGGCCTCGGGGGACGCCGCCACCGAACCGGCCACCTTCGAGCCCACCTCCCCGGCCCCCGACCAACTGCCCATGACACCCGACGTCGCCGAGGTCGTCCTCCCGACGGTCCCCGACGTCGGCTCCGTCAGCCTGCCTCCCTTCTCTAGTATCGGTCACGAGGACGCCCCCGTTCCGGTGGGCGGCCCAGAGCCCGCTCCCGTTCCGGCGGACGCCCCAGCCCCCGCGCCGGAACCCGAGCCCCTCGCCCCGGCCTCCGGAGAGGTCTCGCTCCCCGACACGCCACCAGCCCCCGCGCCGGAACCCGAGCCCCAGCCCTCGCCCGATCCCGGCCTGGAACTGCCTCCGATCCCGGTCGTCGAGCAGCTACCGCCGCTTCCCTCGGGAATGGGCGAGGACACGCCGGTTCCCGTCATCACCCCGATCCCCGCCGAGGAGCCCCCGGTGGTCGCCTTGCCGGGCGTTTCGGCCGCCGAGTCGTCCCCCTTCGAAGCCCCGATGGAGGTCGACCCGCCACCGGCCGACCCCGCGCCCGAGTCTCCCCTGGACCTGCCCAGGAGGTCGGCCACCCCCGTCTCCTCGCTCTCCCCCGCGCTCCAACGCGAGGTTGAGGAGATCGCCCGACGGCAGGAGGACGCTCTCCGCCAAAATCCTACCCAGACCTCCCCGGGCGGTGACCCGGACCTCTCCTTCGAAGCCGGCGAGTACGGCCCCGGCGGCTCCACCCGCCTGGAAATCTCCAGGGCCCCCAGCCCCACCGAGGCCAGGCCGATCCGGGCCATTCCCGTGCCCGAGGAGTTCGTCCCCTTGCCCAAGCGGGACTGGCACCCGAACCGAAAGTACTGGGCCGCCGCGGCGACCTGCCACATGCCCCTCTACTTCCAGGACGCCGTCCTCGAACGCTACGGCTACAGCATGGAGCAGCGGTTCGGACCGACCGGCCGGTTCCTCTCCTACCCGATCGACGACCCCAAGCAATCCAAGCAGCGGAACCAGTTGATCCAACCGTTCTTCTCCGCCGGCCTCTTCGCCGCTCAGATCGTGGCGCTGCCGTACAACCTCATCGTCGATCCCCCCTGGGAAGCCGAATACGACCTGGGCTACTACCGCCCCGGCGACCGGGTCCCGACCGACGTCTACTACCTTCCCAAGACCGGGGTCGGTCCGATCGGAGGCTACTACGGCGACGGCCACCATCCCAAGTCGGGCCACGCCGCCGTCCCCACCCCCCGCTGGTAAGGTGGGGTAGGGGGGACGTCCTCCCGATCACCCCGTGATCCAACTCGACAGGACGGGAGGGCCCCCTCGGCACTCCCGTCCTGTCGGCCCGCGCGCACCCCGAGCGCCCGACGCCTCGGTTTCATGCGTATCAAGGAATGATTACGATCCCAACCGCGTCAGCGACGCGCGCGGTTCCTGCTCCGAACCCCCGTTCGGGCCCTCGGAACGTCCCACAAGGGGGCGTCGTCGGGAGGGGCGTTGGGTTCGTTTCGCGAGCCGTCGACCGGCATGTTCGAGACCGGAGCGTGCGTCGCAACCTCTTGATCCATATCATCTTGCGATTCGATCCGGGCCTTGCGGAGCCGCGCCAGCTCGGCCAGGGCCTGGTGCATCGCCCGGGTCGAGGCCGCCTCGTAGCGCAGGCGGAGGGCCGCGGCCGGGGGAGGTTCGGCCGGGGCCCGGGCGGGCGCTTCGAGGCGCTCGGCCTCGGCCCTCGGGTCGAGGGCTTCCCGCAACGCCTTGAGACGGGCCACCTCCGCCTCGACGAACCCCTCCAGCGTCGCGAGCGCCTCGTCCTTCCCGGGCTGCCGCCCCTTGAACAGGGCGACCCGATACCGGTAGACGGGCCGACCCTCGGTGCCCAGCGT
>JBFWRA010000060.1:0-9492 GCA_050249155.1 Isosphaeraceae bacterium
CTCCCCTTTGAGCGCCAGGTGGACTTGATCGAACACGCGACGACAACCGAAGCCGACCACGAGGTGATTGACACGAAACGATTCACGACAGATAGTGAATGGCGACCAAGGCTGGCGACTTCGCGGCCTACTGGTAATATAATGATCATAATTTAAACAAATTATGAAACATCAAATGCTTATAAATTTATTCGATTGGTTCAAGCGACGGACACCGAAGTCAGGCGCGACGACGACGATTCCGACCTCCATTCAGCTTATTGAGGCGTGGCGCGGGATTATCGTGGACGCTGGCAAGTCGTGGGTGCTCTTTTCGCATGGGACATGTGTCATCGTGAGGCGGCCGTGGATCGACCTGCGAGCACAGGCGGTGGAGTTGATGCGTGAGTATGGCCCAGTTCAAGCGGGTTCGCCTGCCGGAGATTTCAACGTCATCACCTTGACCGGTCATCCCGGCTGGGCGGTCACTTGCCATCACAACGACCTCCTGACATACGTCGCGCCTGAAGAGTTGAACGCGGATATGAGGCACGACGTGATGATTGGGCTGTTTGGACGCTACAAGCGCGACCGAGACGCGGCAGAGTTAGAGGTCATTCATGTTGAAGACAAACGCAATCCCGCCTAACCATGCGCCGCGGCGAACCCGGTGGGAGCGTCGTGGTTGCAATCGTCGCGTCCCGTGCGGCGGATCGCTGAGCTTGCGTCATTCGGCCTCTCGGGATTCGGTAATGGGAGTCGCCGCCATCCGCGGAGAGTCGCCATGGAACTCGAAATCAAGTCCGACGACTTTCTGACCGACAATGCGCACGTCTATGCCATCAAGGCAAAGCGGAAAAAGATCGCGATTCTCAAGATCACCGCAACCAATCGAACCCCTACCGGCGTTCTGTTGATCTTGGGTTCGTCGAAGCTGACCGCCCACGGCAAAACCTATAACGTCGAGCAACCAGAAGCCGTGATCCGGCGGCTCGGCGAATTCACCTGGGACTTCCTGTTGTATTCGATCATTGATTTTCATCCGGTGACAACTGTGATTGATGCGACCTTGTTTCTGACTGGACCGATTTACAATCGTCGGCTGCGACGACAGCTCGCGCTGCTTTCCGCGGGTGACTTGCAAGTGCCATCCGGTGAATGTCGGTCCGCGCTGATCGCGTTTCGGTGCGTTTCCAAGAAACTCGAACGATTGTCCGTCCCGGTGCGCAATGCCAATGGTGGCGACACACTCGTCGATTATGATTTCAAGTCGTCCGGGTTGCCGGAACATCTCACATGACGCGATGGACGAACAATCGGTTCAACCGGAGCCGCGGGCCGCGCGGTTTCTGAAATCAGGGTTGGTTGGCTTCGGCCCGGTTTCCGCCGTCGGTACGGCTTCCGTACCTTCCGACGCTCCCGCGCGAACCTGATCCATTTCCCACGGCGACCCATCCTGTCCTCAGGGGAGAATCAGGACTCGGGAAGCAACGTCAGGACGAGGCCACGAAGGTCGATCACGCCCCGCCCGGGGACTTCTAGCGCTCGGATCGTGAGCGTTCCCCGACCGTTCTCCAGTGCGATCACACCCAGTCGCAGGGGCTTGAAGTCCTTGACGTACGATTCCCCCACGCGCGGGACCCGGTCGTTCTCCGAGCCTCGCAGCGGAGGGTCGTGGGGCTCGGAGACCTTACCCGTCAATCGAGCGTCGCCGAACTGGAGTTCCAGGATCGATCCCTCGTTCCCTGGGGCGCAGGTCTGGTAGAGGACGGCCTCGTAACGGCCGGTCGTGGCGACCTCGACGTCCCAGGTGATCGCGTCGTCGGGTTTCGACCAGTTCGTGAAGAAGGAGCAATTGGGGGCGGGGGCGCTCCGCTTGACCCCGCCGTGGGGAACGCCGTCGCGCGCCGGGAGGAACGTGACGGGGAACTCGCGGTGGCCGACGGGGAAGGGGCGTTGGTCCGGGCCAAGTTCGGAGAGCACCTCGGCTCGCCAGCGGGCGACCTCGTCCCTCAGCTTCGCGGCGACGTCGGGATGCGCCCTGGCCACGTCGCGAGATTGCCCAGGGTCTTCGACCATGTCGAAGAGACGGCCGGCGGCGTCGAGCCGGTAGCGCTGGGTCCGGGCGCTCACGAAGCCCGACCAATGCTGAAAGAGGGTGCGATCGGGACCGTCGGACTTCTCGCCCCGCAGGGGCGCGGCGAGGCTGAGTCCGTCCCTTGGGTTCGGGGAATCGATCGGAACGCCCGCGAGATCGGCGAGGGTGGGAAACAGATCGATGGCTCCGGCGATCCGGGTGATCCTGGTCCCTGGAGGAATCTGGCCTGGCCATCGGATCAACAGGGGAGAGCGCACGCCTCCCTCGTCGGTGGAGCCCTTGCGTCCTTTCATGCCTCCGTTCCATCGCCAGGAATTCGGCCCGTTGTCGCTGAAGTAAACCACGATCGTGCGCCGGGTCAGGTCGTTGGCGTCGAGGGCGTCGAGCAGCCTGCCGACGTTCGCGTCGATGTTCTCGCACATGGCAAGCGCGGCGCGGGTGAAGGCGGGATCCTCGGGTTGTGGTCCTTGGTGGCGCTGAGGCAGGTCCGCATCCTTGAATCGGTCGAAGTCCCGGTCGGGAACCTGCATGGGGGAGTGGGGCGTGTTGAACGGAAGGTAGCAGAGGAACGGGCGGTCGCGGTGGGCCTTGATGAAGGCGATCGCGTGGTCGGTGAGGTCGTCGGTGAGATAACCCTCGCCGGTGACGATGCGGCCGTTGTGTTCCAGAGGGGGGCTGAAATAATCTCCCCAGTGGCCCGAGGTGAAGCCGTAATATTCGTCGAACCCCCGGGCGTTGGGGTGATAGGGATACTGGCTGCCGTTGTGCCACTTGCCGAAGGCGGCGGTGGCGTAGCCGGCGGCCTTGAAGGCGTCGGCGATGGTCCTCTCATCCAGGTCCATGCGTTCGCCGCCGGTGGAGACTCCTCGAACGCCGCACCTGGGGTGGTAGCGGCCGGTGAGGAACTCGGCGCGTGTGGGAGAGCAGACCGGGCAGACGAAGAATCGGTCGAAGATCGCCCCGTCGCGCGCCAGAGAATCGATCCGAGGGGTCCGGAGATTGGCGTTGCCGTGGACGCTCAGGTCTCCCCAGCCCTGGTCGTCGGCCAGGATCACGACGAGGTTCGGTCGATCGATGGCCAGGGCGGTCGAGGCGGTCGCCGCCATCGCCGCGAGTGTGAGAATCGCGATCCGTGGGAGAGACACGGTCCCTTCCTTCCAATTCAAGGATTCCAATGGGAGTCACGCCGTCTGGCCGATCCAGTCCCTGGCGAGGGCGTGGAGGTCGGGCGCTTCTCCTGGGTTCTGGGCGAAGTAGTACCGTTCAAGCCGGTCGATCGACGCGGCCAGTTCGGTTTTCTTCTCGGGGCTGAGGGCGTCGTCGCGGTCGATCTCACGGAGAAGGCCCAGCACGTTGAAGGGGGTCAGCGTCTCGGGCAAGAGATAACGGGACGTTTCGACGACGGTCCGGCGGGGTCGATACCACCAGACCAGGGCGGCCGCCGCCGTCAACAGCGACGCGCCTCCCAGGACGGGGACCAACCAGGTGCGTCGGCTGGCGCCGTATCGTTCCTCGAGGTCGACGACCGCGGGGACGGCGACGAGATCGGCGTCGACGTAGCGCTGGTGGATCAACTTGGCGTCGTCGACCCGGGGTCGGGCGAAGGTGAAGCTCGAAGGCGGATTCGCCCGCGACCCGTCGGCCTCCAGGGTGATCAGCCAGCCGCGCTCCGAGAGCACGGCCGTCTGGTCCGCCTCGGGGTCGAACTTCGAGACCGAGAGGCCCTGGTCCTCGGTCTTGGTCACGCGGAACCCTGGAGTGTCCAGGTCGAGGATCTGGTCGAACTCCGGAACCAGACCACGGCCGACCGCCTTGACCTCCAGCACGAGCTTTCCGATTTCCGCCTGGCGTTCATCGAGCGTTTGCGTGATGACAAGTTGATCCGAAGGCCGAGCCGGAGGAGAAACCGGCCCGGCGTCGATCGGAACGACCGGGGATTCCACGGGCAAGACGACGTAACCGGAGGTGTCCAGAAAGTCCAGGTCCAGTCGAAGCGGTGGGATCTTGTCCACCTCGGGGCTCTTCACCTTCAGCAACACGTAGGCGTAAGGGGTGACGCGCCAGCCGTACTCGGCCGACGCTTTCGAGGTCACTTTCTCGTCCTGAAAGGTGACGGAGAGGACGTCGAACTGATCCTGGAGCGCCTTTGTCGCGGCGTCCTGGAACTTGTCCCGATAGTTCTCCAGGGGCCGGCCATAGTTATAATAGAACATGTTCCCAGAGTTCTGGTTCTGAAGATAGCGGCCGAATCCGCCCGACTCGCGCTCGATCTCCCGGGTGTGGCGCAGGTTGACGAACAGGCCGAACGGCTTGCCGTGTCCGACGGTCGTCCCGCCGTCGACGGCGGTTTCGAGCGTGATCTCGGTGACCAGATCCTTGTAGTAGTCGTAGACTTTTTTCGCCTCGTGGGCCTGCTTGTGGTCGCCCGCGATCTCGAATCCGCCCTTGAGGTACCGGAACTTCACGGCGGGGTTCAGTCCGCTCATCCGGGTGAACAGGGCGTTGGCGAACCTGGAAAGGTGACGCTCGGCCGCCGGTCCGGGGAGGCTCAGGATCGCTTCGCGGATCAGGGCCGGCTGTTTCACGTCGGGCAGCGTCGCCGGATCGATCGCGGAGAGGTCGCAGGCTCCCAGGCTGGCGTAAAACCATTGCTCGAACGCCTGAGCGGTCTCCCTCTCCTCGGGAAGCGAGGCGGCGGCCTTCGCGTAGCGGTCCGCGGCGCGTCGGAAGAGCCCCATCGCCTCGGCCCGGTTCTTGGTGAACCGCGTGCTGGGATCGAGCTCCTGGCGGTAGTTGTTCTCGTCGTGGAGCACGGCGGCTCGGGCCAGTTCCAGCGCCCAGTGGTCGGGATACTTCCGCAGCCCACTCTCGACGGTCGCCCGGGCCACCTCATACCCTCGCAGGACCTCGGCGCGAATGTCTTTCTCCTTGCGCCTCGTCTGGTTCCGCTCTTGCGCGGCGGGCTGCCGCCAGACGCTCAAAAGGTTGGTCCTCATCCGCTGCGCGAGCTCGGCCAGCGTCTCCGGCTTCAGCGCGTCGAGCGACCCGAAGACCGACTCGATCGCCTCGACTCGATACACCTCCGCCTCGCTGTGGCAGGTGGTGAACGCCCTGGCGAGCAAGGACTCGTCCAGGTCGCCGATGGGAAGCGCCCGCAGCCTGCGGACCCAGTTGGAAAGGTCCACGAGGTTCCGCTCCTGCTTCGACCGGGTCAGCGGTATGCCCTCGGCCTTGCGCTCGAACCCAAACATATATATGTAAGGACTCGTCCGATTTCGTTGCGCGTTGGGGTCGTGGTTGTCGGTCCAGACGCGGATGAATTCCTCAGCCAGGGACCTGGCCTTCTCGGGGTGGGTCTGGGCGAGTCGTTCGACGAACGGGAAGGCCAGCGCGTCCTCGCCGACCTTGAGGTAGAGCTGGGAGCAGGCGGAGGCGTACCGGGGTTTCAAGGCGGGGTCGAGCAGGGCGACCCAGTCCTCGCCCGGCCTGGCCTCCAGGACCTCGGCGACGGGGATCGCCCGCGGCATGTTCGGGTTGCGCGGAAGGTTCACGTTCGACGTCGGGTCGTTCAGGTAGAAGATGTTGCCGTAGACGTCCCGGCTCATGCGGGGGCCCAGGCTCGTCGAGGTGTCGAATCGCTGGGAGAAGTCCGCCTCGGCCAGCCAGGAGGTCGCGAGCAGTCCGAGGCGGGGAGCCCAGCTCGAGGCGCGTTCGGGGGACGCCTTGAGGAGCGCCTCGACGGCCGTCTTTTGAAGGTCGAGTGAGCGCTTACGAAACTCGGGGTTCATGGGCTGGGTCTGAAGCCCTTGCGAGGCGGCCGAGCCGATGGCCGCGATGATTTCCATCCCACGCTCGGGGCGCTTCGTGAAGCTCTCCTCGAGCCAGGACAGCCCGAGTTCCTCGCGGACCTTCACCGCCAGTTCGACGGCGCGGGTCAGCGCCTCGTCCTTGTCGGCCCGATCGACCTCGCCGTCGGCCAGCGCGGCCTGGGTCACGGTCCAGGCCCGTTCCAGGTGTTCGGCCTTCTTCTCCTTGGCGTGAAGGGCGAGGTAGTGCCTGGAGAGGAGGTTCAGGGCCTCGCGGTCGTTCTCGGCCTCGGCCTTCTCGGGCGACGGCAGGAACGCCCCGGCCTCCACCGCGGCGTTGGCACCGATCAGGAGCTTCGCGGCTTCGCGGCGCGTGAGTGGGAAACCCTTGGCCCTGTCCTGATCCTTGAGGGCGGCCTGAAACGCTCCAACGACGTCCTCCACGGCGTTGCCCTGATCGATCGAGGCGCGGAGCAGCCGACCGAGGGCGTCCAGGAGGGGGGCGTCAAGCCCCTTGGGCGCGGCGTCGGCCAGGGCGATGACGTCGCCTCCGGAGATGGCGTTCTTCTCGGCCACCATGGCCATCTGGGGCATCACGGTCCGCACCCCGCCGCCCGTCATCGACGAGTACTCCTCCATCACCATCGTTCGGGCCCCCGCGCTGACGGTGGCCGGCAGGTTCTGGACGAGTCGACGATGAAGGGCCTTGCCCTCTTCCTCGGGGAGCTTCGCGAGGTATTCCTTGACCTTGGGCCAGTCGCCGAGTGTGACCATGCGCTGAAAGGACTTCAGTTCCTTGTCGAACGGGTCGGGCGTGGAGGTGGACGACGCCGAGGTTGACGCCGACGCTCCGGACAGGCGTTCGAGCAGCGCCGCGCGCTCTTTCTCGGGGAGGTTGCCGAGGCCCGCGGGGAGGGTCACGGTCGGGGTCGCCGGCCTCGTGGACGACGTCGAGGTCTTGGCGGGCTCGTCCTCGGTTTCGCCTTCGGGAGTCGCCCAGGCTTTGAGAATGGTCGAGGGGCGGCGATCGAAGGTGAGCTGCTGGATCTTCTGAAGCCGCTGGGCTCGCTTGGCGTCGGCGGTCCCCGCGGCCGTTTCGGACTCCTTGGGTGAGGCGAAGACCTCGGACGGAAGTTCCGGGAGACCCGGGGGCGTGGCGACCTGGGTCGCGGTGGCCGCGGTCATGGAGGTCGCTGGCACGCTCGATCCCGACGCGGGAGTCAGCCGGATGATCGGGGTCGTCTGACCGAGGGCTGGCCACGACGTGGAGAGGACCAGCGTGGTGACGAACGACGCGAGGCGGAGGTGTCGAGGGTGCATGGCCAGGTCGCGAGGGGTGAGTGGTGGGGGGTTTGAGACCGATCACGACGGTCGAATCGAATCAAACGGCACGATCTCCGGAGCCGGACGACGGCCGCGGAGATCGTTCGTGATCATGACGATTTGACTGAGGAGGGACGATCATCGACGTTCGCGACGCGTCACGATCCGGAGCCGTCGGGCGGCGGGCCGGAGCTGGCGCCTCGGGCGTCCTTGCGTTCCTTCGCGTTCGAGGGCTTGCGGCCGGGCGTCTTGCATTGACCGCTCTTGCAGCCCTGGCATTGCTTCGGAAGGGGTTGTCCCTGAAGCTCGCCGGGCTCCATCAGAGCCAGGCGAACGGCGCTCTCGACGTCTTCCCGCCACTTCGCGGCGGTTTCGGCGTCCCCCGCGGCGTCGGCCTGCTCGGCGAGCAGGCGGTACGTTTGTCTCGCCCCCTCGATCTCGGGCTCCCACTCGTCCCGGCCGAGCCCTTCCAGTTTCATCAGCCAGGTGAGATAGTACCGTGAACCGGCCAGCGCGGCTCGGGCGTCGGCCAGGGTTTTCGGCTCGGCGTTGGCGTCGGCCTGAAGTTCGTCGACCAGGGCGGTCAGGTCGGCGGAGGCTTCCGGGAGCTTGCCGTCGAGCATCATGGCCTTGGCGCGCTCGACCCGGACCTGGCGGATCTCGGCGAGGCGTGACTTCGGCAGCTTGTTCAGGGCGAGCTCATAACTGGATATGGCCTTGTCCCAGCGACCGGCGGCGGCGTGGACGTCGGCCGCGGCCAGCGCCTGACCGGCGTCGTCCCGGAGCAGGAGGTCCTGACCGGGGCCGTAATGATAGGCTCCCGCGAGTAACGGGATGAGCAACCAACTGAATAGTGCGAGCTTCCGCATTGTGTCACCCTCGGAATGGATCGTGAGAGTCGCGAGCGGAACGGTTCGGAATCGAGCATAGTTTATCCGACGGAAACCTCGGACGAAAGTCCGAATTTCCGGAAACCTCAGCGGGGGGTCGCGACCGCCTCGCGCTGACGGGTCGCGTCCCGAGGGGGTCGATTCTCGGGAACGCCTGGGTGCCAACGGGTGCCGACGTGATGAAGTGCTAGCGGAAGGAACGCGAGGACCGTGGCGCCAAGGCCGCAGGCGAACAGGGCGTACTCGCGGCGGGTCGGTCGCTCCCAGAGGGTCTCGCGGGGCATGAAGGTGAGCCTTCGGATCAGGTCGGTGGGCAGGTGCTTCTGGTTGGCGTCGTGGTAGGCGCCGTCGAGCCGGGCCGCGAGCTGGCGGAGCGTCGAGGCGTCCTGTCGGGATTGTCGGCCGTCGATGAAGCGGCCCGTCCTGGGGTCGCCGACGCCGACGATCAGGACGTCGGAGATGGACGCGGGGAGCCGGGGCATCCCGGTCGGGGGGACGGTGTCGCCGTCGGTCAGGACGACCAGGAGCGTGCTTCGGGGATTCCAGGGATGGGCGACGTTCGCGGCCTCGGTCAGTCCGGAGAAGAGGTCGGTCTTACCCGCCTGGAAGGCGTAGCTCATCGGCAGGTCCGTCAAGATATTCCGAACGACTTCCATGTCCTTGGTGCCCACGACCACGGGCTTCGATCCGTTGTAGCAGGCGATCACGCTGATGAGGTATCGTTCGATCGACACGCGTTGAAACAGGGAGCCGATGACGTCGGCCGCGCGTTTGGCCCTGCTGAGGTTCCCGTCGGGTCCGGCGTCGGGCAGGCGCATGCTGGGAGAGACGTCCAGCACCAGCAACAAGTTCTGGCGCTGGGCGTCGGGAAGAGTCTGGGCCTGGTGGTTCTTGGGGGGGATCAGCAGGAGGGTCGTCAGTCCCCAGGCCGTCGCGGCGGCGGAGGCCACCCGGAAGGCCGGGGCGAAACGCGCCCAGGGGGCCGGCCTCGTCGTCGGGCCGAAGGCCAGTCGCGCCAGGCGTCGGCTTCGCCTGGCGTGGAGCGCCTCGGCCGCCGTCACCAGAAAGCCGACCCCCAGCGCGACGACTTCCGCGAGTCCCTCGGTCACCACGGCGTGTACCTCAACCCGAAGAGCGCCAGGGCCAGCGCGCCCAGGCTGGAGAGTCCCGCGACGCAGTAGGGCCCGAAGTCGTCGAGGGTCTCCGCGACCGTCTTTTCCAACTTCGTCTGGCTCATCGCGTCGATCCGGCCGAAGACCGCCTTGAGGGCTTCGGGATCTCCCGACGAGAACACTTCGCCCCCGGTCTTGCTGGTGATGGTCGAGATCACCGGCGGAGGCGCGCCCTCGGCGACGTGGACCGCGAAGACCGTGATTCCGTTTTGCGAGAGCGTCCG
>JBFWRA010000061.1:0-9424 GCA_050249155.1 Isosphaeraceae bacterium
CGGTCAGGCTGGGGTGGATCGTCTTGACGTCGACGGCCGTCAGGTCGATCGGCTCGATGAGCCGGTCGGGATCAGCCGCGGTGATGAACGCCATCGACGCCCGACAACGCGGGCAAGCCCCGTCATAAAGTACCCGACCCGCCGTGGCTCCGGGAACCTCGCCGGCCACCAGGCTTCGCAACCAGGTTCCGGAGACGAACGCGAGGTTCGCCGCGATCATCGCGAGGGCGAACTCGGCCAGCCCGGGGGCCGTCAGTCCGATCCCGACGTGGAGCGCCACCACCAGGGTCAGCAACGCCGGCCGAAGCCGACGGACCCAGATCAACGCGGGGTAGGTGACCTCCAGGGCCAGAGCGCCGTGGGTCATCGCGTTGAGCAGCCAGGGGTAGGCGGCCAGCCCTGTGAAATCGATCAGGCGAAACTCGGCCGACGCGAGGGTTCCCCAGATCGCCAGCCCGTTCCACCAGGCGGGCCCCTGAAATTTCGCCAGGCCCGCCATGCCGTAAATCAGGCAGAGGTGAAGCTGGATCAGCCGCAGCGCGAGGTTGGCCGAGACCGTCGGCCTTGGGACGCCCGAGGGGCACGTCCAACGTCCGTCGCGACGCCGACGAGCCGGCGCGACCTCGCCGCGCGCGTGCCGCCAGCGGCTGAGAAAGCGGTCGAGCGAGACCGCCTGCCCGCTCGCCCCGGTCGCCGCGAGGTAGAGGGTCCAGGTCGTCATCGCCTGATCGAACCCAAACTGCGAGACCGGCGAGCGTCGGACCGTCGAGACCAGGATGACCCACGCCAGGACCGCCGTGACCCGGCTTCCCAGCCCGACGGTGAAGCAGGCCAGAACCCCCAGGGCCACGAGCCAGACCGGCCGCAGCGCGGCGTCGGGCACGAGGCTCCAGAACGACCAGGCCAGCGGCTTCTCGCGCCCCTGGACGAAGCGGAGCGCGTCAGGATCGGCCCAGCCCTCGGAGCCGAGAAAGTCGTGAAGGTCCAGTCCGTAGACCAGCAGGCTCCAGAACGCCAGGGCCCCGACCGCCAGGCGAATCAGGCCCAGCGCGGTGGGGTCCGCGGGCGTGAAGAAGAAGGCGTTCCAGCCCCTGGCGGTCTCCCGGAACAGGCTGGTCACGTACGCCCAGGGGTCGGTCACAATCCTTCGCAAGGGAATTCTCCGATCCGTTCCGGGGCGGTGTGAAACTCCTCGGCGTCGAGGTCGACCGACTCGCCGCGCGCGAGCGCCGCGGCGACCCTCCCCACGTCGGGGATCAGGTGATCCTGGGTGTAAAGCGTGACGATCGACGCCCCCGGGTGGCTTCGCGCGAGGTGTCGAGCGTAAGACCGCGCCCACGCGCTTTGACCCTGGTCGTGGTCGTGGTCGTGGTCGAGACCCTCGCCAGGTGGGTGGTCGTGCCGGCTCCGGCGGAAGTCGGCCGAGAGATGGTAGGCCAGGGCCAACTGCCGCTGGTAGCGGAGCCTCGGCAGGATGCCGCGCTGGGGAAGACGAAGGGTCTCCTCGGGTCGGCCGTCGGCATAGCGAATGGTCGCCGTGACGACCGGCGTGGGCCCCGGTTCCGGAGCGTAGTAACGGTAGGTGTGTCCCAGGTCGGCAAGCTGGTAGTACCAGAGGAAACGGTCGGCGATCGCGCGTTGCAGCATCGACGAGGGAGGAACCGCGAACGCCCCCGCCAGCACCGCGGCGAGATGGAACGCCAGAACCAACGTCGCCAGGCGACGCGCCCAGGGGGGCCACTCGTTCGCCTCGGCCTCGGGCGCTTGGGCACCCGACGGCGCGATCGTGGAAGGCCGCTTGTCCGCCATGACGTCCCCCGACGGGTCGCGAGTCCATTTCCCAGTCGACCGCCTCCGCGCGCGGATTCCCCGACTCGCCAGGGGGATCGCGCGCAGCGCGCGAGTGATCATACCGGTCGTCGTCCTCGGCGGCCAGCAAGGTTGAGGTTTCCGGCATCCTGGGACGCATCCGAGTTAAGCCGAGAATCCCCCGGAGTTCCGCAGTTACGCTAATTTCACAAAAATGGTTGCCTGTCTGGCGCGGTCGAGTTAGAATCTGCGGTACCTGAGTCAAGAATGCCGTTTTCGGCGAGTGAGTGGACCATTGGGGTCGGGTTGCCACGACAGATCTGGCGAATCGGCCCGTGGCGTCGTCCCGGGCAACACGGGGCGGTTCCGACCGTTCCGGTCCGGTCCACGGTGATTGGGCTTCGTGGTCGAGTGGGCATCGTCGAGTCACACACCTGGAGGTTCAGAGATGCAGGGAACGATCGTAATGCTAATGGCCCTGAGCGGGCTGGGCTGTCACCACAAGGACTGCGCTCCTGTGGTCGCCTCGTGCTATGACAGTTGCTATTCGGGCTGCTACTCAGGCGTGGTGGACTACACGCCGACCTCGTACGTCGCGCCGTCGTGCTACAGCGAGTGCTACTCGTCGTGCTACAGCGGCTGCTACTCGGGCGTGGTGGTCGAGACGAGCTGCTACGGCGGCGGCTGCTATGGCGGAAGCTGCTACGGCGGCGGCTGCTATGGCGGAAGCTGCTACGGCGGCGGCCACGTTCAGAGGCATTGCTTCCTGAGTGGGCTGTTTAGCTGCTTCGGCGGCAAGCACCGGTCGTCGTCCTGCTACAGCGCTTGCTATAGCTCCTGCTATGGCGGGGGTTACAGCTCGTGCTACGGCGGCGGCTACGCTCCGGCGGTCTACGGCAGCTACACCCCGGTGAGCGGCCAGATGGGTTCGGTGCCTGTGTACTCGTCGGGCCCGATCTACTCGAGTGGCCAGTCGTATTCCTCGGCCCCGATCTACACCAGCGGCCAGGCGATGCCCGCCGGCCAGGCGGCTCCCGTTCCGACGGCGGCCCCGGCGGCCCCCGCTCCCGCGGCTCCGGAAGCTCCCGCGGCCCCCGCGGCCGAGCCCCCCGCGGCCCCCGAGCCCACTCCTCCCGCCGCCGAACCCCCGGCGGTTCCTGAGGACGCTCCTCCGGCGGCGCCCCCGGCGACCCCCGAGCCTGAAGCTCCGGCTCCTCCCGCCGCTCCCGAGTGATTTCCCAGGGTAGGTCCTCTCCCCCATGAGGAGAGGGTCCCCATCGGTGTTTGATACGTTGAAGAAAAGGGCCCTCGTCGGCCCACGGTCCATCGGGGTGTCGCGACGCCCCGATGGATCGCTTCATTTTCAGGGACGCTCGCGGCCTCTCTGAAGCGATCGCTCCGCCTCGCTTCCCCTTTGGTCCGACTTTGGCCTATAATCTGGCCTATATTGGTGCGTGCGCGTCTCCGCCTTCGCGAGAGCCCTTCGCCGTTCTGAAGGAGTCTCCGGGGACGAGGTCGAGAGCCCCGACCCCTCGCCGGACGGGTCGCTCCCCTGGCGACGCACGGGAGGAGCCCGCCCTCGATGAATCCGAATCACGACTCGACCACCGCCGCCCCCCCCACGCTTGGCGCGTCTCACTTCGAACACCTGAAAGCCGCCGATATTCCCGAGGGGGAGGCCGAGCGTCGCGATTGGATGATCCGAGTGCTCGGTGAGGCCGTCTGCCGCAAGCTGGGCGTGCATCGCATCCCCGACGACCTGCTCCTGACCGTGGTCATCCCCGTCTATAAAGAGGTGGATACGATCCAGGAAATCGTCCGGCAGGTCCGCGCCGTGCCCGTCCGCAAGCAGATCATCCTGGTCGACGACTTCTCCACCGACGGCACCCGCGAATTGCTCCAGAAGTGGAAGACGACCGAGCCCGACCTGACCATCCTGTTCCACGAGCGGAACCAGGGCAAAGGCGCGGCCCTTCGGACCGGGTTCAAGCACGCCGAGGGGCAGATCGTCATCGTGCAGGACGCCGACCTCGAGTACGACCCCTCCGAATACCCCAGGCTGATTCAGCCGATCATCGAAGGAAAGGCCGACGTGGTCTACGGCTCCCGGTTCATCGGCGAGACCCACCGGGTGCTCCACTTCTGGCATTCGATGGCCAACCGATTCCTCACCTTGCTCTCGAATATGTTCACCGACCTGAACCTGACCGACATGGAGGTCTGCTACAAGGTCTTCCGCCGCGAGGTGATCCAGGGAATCACGTTGAAGAGCGACCGGTTCGGGTTCGAGCCCGAGGTCACGGCCAAGGTCGCCCGGTTCGTCGTTCCCCCCCTGGAAGGACGTCCCTCGCGACGCTGCCGGATCTATGAGATGCCGGTGAGCTATAACGGCCGCGATTACAGCGAGGGGAAGAAGATCGGCTGGAAGGACGGCGTCCAGGCGCTTTACTGCATCGTCCGCTACGCCTACGCTGATTGACGGCCGCCCAAACGACGGTCCGACCGACCGACCGAACCCGGTCCCTCGACCCAGGAGCCTGTCATGCCAAGCGTTCGCCAGGGGATCGTCACGCCGTCGCTCGTCCTCGCGATGATGGTCCACCTCGTCGCGCTGGGGTCTTTCGAGGCGTCGGCGCAGGAGCCTGAAACCGGGACCTCCGGGCGGACCAGGCCCGCGGCCAAGAGCCAAACCAAATCGAAACGGTCCGCCCCGCGCGACCGGCCGGGGTTCTACAAGGGGCGACGGATCGCCGACGTCATGTCCTACCTGGGCGCGGACTGGCTGATCCGCGAGACCCGCGAACAGGAGGAACAGCCCGAGGCGATGCTCGACGCCCTGAAGATCCCCAAGGGGGCGACGGTCGCCGACGTCGGCGCGGGGGTCGGGTACACGAGCCTGCGAATGGCGAGGCGCGTCGGGCCGACCGGGACGGTCTACGCGACCGACGTGCAGCCCGAGATGATCCGGATGCTTCAGGCCAACGCCAGGGGCGCGGGGGTCGAGGGGATCGTCAAGCCGATCCTCTGCACGGCCACCGACACGAAGCTGCCGGAGGGACGCGTGGACCTGGCCCTGATGGTGGACGTCTACCACGAGTGTTCCGATCCCGAGGCGGTCCTTCAAGGCATCCGCAAGGCGTTGAAGCCCGGCGGCCGGCTCGTGCTGGTGGAGTTCCGCGCCGAGGACCCCGACGTCCCAATCAAGCCCGAGCACAAGATGACGTTGAAGCAAGCCCGACTGGAAGTCGAGCCGCAAGGATTCACGTTCAAGGAATCGCTCGAGTTCCTCCCGTGGCAACACATCATCATTTTTGAGAAGCCCAGGGATAACCCGTAGGGTCCGCGATCGCGGACCATGTGTTGATTCCTGTCGCGACAGCCCGCGAAGCGCGGCCTCGACGAGTTGAACCCATGATCCGCTCCGCCTCGATCGAGTCAAGGATGGACATGTCGGTTTGAGAGGCAGTGGGGCTGACATTCAACGGCTGCCTCTGCCTGCTTGGGGGAACCGGAGTGCCTTGACGCGATGGTTGCGACGCAAAGCTACCAAATTGTCGATGTCCGAAGGTATCGGTATCACTGGCTGATTAGGCCGCTCCGAAGTCCAGCGAGGAGCTAATGAGTTCACACGAATCGCATAGGTGGAGATCGGGTGAGCCACCTCCGCCGATCCGGTCGCACAGCCTGGTCAAGCACCGTGTGTTGGAAGAGTACCTGAAGCGCTACGTCGCCGCAGTCACTCGAAACCCGCGAGTCGATAAACTTACGCTTACGATCGTCGATGGATTCGCAGGCGGAAATACCTACTCGGATGAGAAAACGGGAGAGCTACGTCCTGGCTCGCCATCGATCATCCTCAATGCTCTGAATACGGCCAAAGTTGCGGCCCAGGAACGACGGAAGAAGCAGTTCGTCCTTGATGATCATTATTTCTTCATCGAAAAGGACGTCGAGGCATTCGGCTTTCTTCGGGACACACTCTCATCATCCGAACACGGGAGTAGGATTGGAAACGCGGTTCACCTCGTCCATGGTGACTTCTGCGACCATGTTGCGAAGGTCATCGAGTCTGTTCGAAGCCGGGCCGGAGGCGAGCACGCGATATTCATCTTGGACCAGTGTGGATACACAGATGTTCCGTTTGTTAGCATTAAGGAGATCCTCGGTTCTTTGAGGAAATCAGAAGTAATCCTTACGTTCGCCACGGGCTTCTTGATCGACTTTCTGAGCGACAAGTACAAGGGTGGGGCTGGGATCCGCAAGGCGGGTATCGATGTCGAACGCCTCGTATCGAAGATTGACAAGTCGGACCGGCATTGGAAACGCCTCATTCAGGTCGAGCTTCGTGATGATTTACAGATAAAAGCAGGGGCCGGTTTCTCAACGCCCTTCTTCATCCGGTCGAGAGATTCCAACCGCGACCTCTGGCTCGTCCATCTCTCGGGCCATTACCGTGCCAGAGATGTGATGATGGGTATTCATTGGGAGCATACAAACAGCTTCGCCCACTACGGAAGACCAGGGCTTAACATGCTTGGGTTCGATCCCGACGAGGGCGTCTCCGGTCCATCGCAAGCTTTATTGCCGGGATTCTACTTCGATGAAACCGCGAAGGATTTGACACTCGAAGCGACCCTCCGGGAACTCCCAAGATTCCTGACGAATAAGCGTGACTTGATTGATGTTCGGTCGCTCTTCGCGGAGATTTCCAACGATACGCCGGCAACGGTGGCACTTCTCCGCGAAGTACTGAAGGAACTGGCAGCCGACGGTGTGTTTGAAATCCGGGATAAAACCGGCCTTACCGTAAGACAGAAGGGAGTCCAGTTCGATACGGATGTCATCCATATGGCCAGGCAGATGCGACTGTTCGGATTCGGACATTGAGAATGAAACGCGGAGAAGACGAACGATTGAACATCGGTCGTGTCTCAGGATGATCGTGTGGAGTATGCCGCCCCTTCAGGGCGGAACACCTCTGTGGATAGTCATCGAACGAGTCTTTGACACGATCAGAACAAGCTATTTAGAAAAATATTGTATTATATATGATCCTTATTTTGAGTCGTTAAGGCCGGATTCTACTCGATCCTCGCAGAGTAGCCGACGATCTCACTCGTGCTGGATTTCGTCCATAAGCCCATACGCGTGGAACGCACTCGGAAAGCGCGCGGCTCGATCGCCCGGAACGCCAGTCGAAAACGACGTCGTCACGCCGTTGTCGAGTTCCTATGACCGAAGTGTTCGCGTGAACCTCGTCGCTTAGGAATAGGCCGGGAATCATTTTCTGATTTTTCGATGAAACAGTGTGCCACGTGGTTCGGTACTCCGAACCCGCGGGGTTCCGCCGTGGCCGCCAGCACGGGTTCGGAGGACCGAACCTCGTGGCGCCCTTGGCTCGCTCCACAAATCGGGAAATGATTCTCGGCTTGTTCCTTAGAGCAGCGGGCTCATCAGCCGGGCCACGCTCGTCGCGAATCGCCAGGGCAAGGACCGGCCTGTCCATTCCTCCAGGCGCATCGGGCGTGAGTCGGACAGGTAGGTCGCCAGCAACGCGTTGAGGTCGCTCGCGAAGGCCCGGTCGTAGACCGCCAGGGTGATCTCGAAGTTCAGGCGGAAGCTTCTCGGGTCGAGGTTCAGCGAGCCGAAGAGGCTGAACTCCCCGTCGACCTGAACGGCCTTGGTGTGCAGCAGACCCCCCTGGAAGAGCATCACCTTCACGCCGAACTCGACCAACTCCGCCAGGATCGGCGGGTTCGCCAGCGCGACCAGGCGGGAATCCACCTTGGCCGGCACGATCAGGGTGACGTCGACCCCGCGCAGGGCGGCCGACGCCAGCGCCACGCGGAGCGCCTCGCCTGGCACGAAGTACGGGGTGACCAGCGTTAGCTCGGAGCGCGCCGCGTAGACCGCCCCCAGGATCACCGCCTCGATCGTCTCGGGACGGACCAAGGGCCCCGATGGAGCCACCTGAACGATCGCGTCGCCGGTCTCGCCGGGAGGCTCGTGGTCGGGAACCAGGGGGAGGCTCGCCGCGATTTCGGCGTCGAACGCGGGGGCGGAGAGTTCCCAGTCCTCGAAAAACGTCAGCGCCAGCCCCTCGACGGCGGGCCCGCGCATGCGGACCATCGCGTCGATCCACTCGCCGACCCCCGCTCCTTTCTTGAAGTAGCGAGGGTCCACCATGTTGCAACTGCCGGTGTACGCCACGTCGTTGTCGATGACGACGATCTTGCGGTGCATCCGAAGGTCGAACCGGACGAACAACGCCCGAACGAGGTTGACCGGCAGCGCGACGCGAACCTCGACGCCCCCCTCGCGAAGCGCCCGAGCGCGCGGGCCTCGAAGGAACTGAAGGCTGCCGACGGCGTCGACCAGCACCCGGCAGGTCACGCCCCGCGCCGAGGCGCGCAGCAAGGCCTCGGCCACCCGGTCGGCGAGGCCGCCGTCGGCCCAGATGTAAAACGCGAGGTGGCAGGTCGTTCGCGCGGCCTCAATTTCGGCGAGGAGCGACTCGAAGACCTTCTCCGCCCCGGCGATCAGTTGAAGGTGATTCCCAGGCAGGGCGGGCTGGCCCGCCGCGGCCTCGGTCAACCTGGCCATCGGCTCGCACTCGACCCCCCGCTCCGTCCAGTCGACCTGGAAGCGCTGGAGCAACTCGTTCAGGCGACGCTGGTAGGGGCCGTGGATGACTTCGTTGCGTCGGGTCGCTTTCTCTCCCAGCCGGAGTTCACCGAACAGGAGATAGGTGACCGCCCCAACGAAAGGAAACGGCAGAATCAGCAACAGCCAGGCGAACGTCGTTCCGATGGAGCGACGTCGGAGGATCACCCGGGCCGAGAGGCCGACCCGGATCAGAAAGTCGACGGCGAGAACCGCGAGGGTCCACCAACCGGCCTGTTCGGTCGTCACGCGGTTCGCTCATCCTGAAGTAAGAGCCGGACTCGGCGTGTCGCGTCGCGTCGCTTTGGCTTCGTTTCGCGCCGAGCCCTTCGCACCGTCGGGGGATGGCTGGGGTCTCGCGGACGAGACCCCAGCCATCCCGGCATATGTCTTTCCTGGAAATTGACCAGGTCACTTCCGCCCGACGCCTTATCGGCGATCGGCGAACTGTCGGAGCAGGCGGAGCAACTCCAGGTAGAGCCAGACCAGGGTGACGATCAGGCCGAAGGCCCCGTACCATTCCATCGACTTGGGCATTCCGCTGGCGGAGGCGTTCTCGATGAAGTCGAAGTCCAGCAGCAGGTTGAACGCGGCCAGGCCGACCACCACGAGGCTGATGCCGATGCCCAGGGGCGTGCCGTTGCGGAGGAACGGAACCGGGACCCCGAACATCGTGAGCAGGAACGAGCCCAGGTACACCAGGCAGAGCGCCCCAGTCGCCGCGATGATGCCGGTCCGAAGCTTCTGGGTGACCCGGATGGTCCGCGAGCCATACAGGAAGAGCATCACGAAGAGCACCCCGACGGTCAGGCTGACCGCCTGCAAGGCGATGCCGGGGTAGGCCCCTCGGATTCCACTGTGCTCGATCAGGTACGACAGAGCGCCCAGGAAGACTCCTTCCAGGGCCGCGTAGACCGGCGCGGTCCAGGGCGCGAGATTGGGCTTGAAGGTC
>JBFWRA010000062.1:0-9382 GCA_050249155.1 Isosphaeraceae bacterium
CTTCTCCTTCCCCGTGAACGCGCGCCACTTCTGAAAGACCGCGTCGTCGTCCATCGGGTTGGCTTCCACGTCGCGATCCAGCACGTCCTGGATCGGTCGACGTTTTCCTTCCTCGTAATACGTCTCGATCCCAGGAAGCCGCAACTTGCTCGGGCTGGAATTCGCCCACCAGAGCCAGCCGACCAGCGCCAGCGCCAGCAACGCGCTCACCGGCACGGCCTCGATCGGCCAGTTCCAGGATCGCGACAGTCGATTGATGATCAGTTCCAGGGTCGCCAGGATCGCCAGGAACAGGAACACCTGGAAAACGGCCGATCGAAGCCCCGAGAGCGCCAGTCCGATCGCCATCAGAAGCGCGATGATCGCGTGGCCACGTCGATAGAACCGGCTCGAACCGCTTCCCCGGTACTCCTGGCGGAGGTCCCAGGCGTGACACCGGAGGAACCACGCCATCGCGCCGAACGAGACGGCGAAAAGTCCCCCGCCGACCCAGGACCAGAACGCGATCGCGTCGTTCGAGGAACGACTGGAATCCACGCCGTTATGACCCCGGTCGCTCAGGAGGACGTTGAAGAGCACCGCCAGCCCGTAGATCGTGAAGAGCGCCGTGGTGAACCGGATGATCGCGCGTTGCAGGTCGACCTTCGCCGAGGGTTCCTCCCCCTCCAGCTTTCCCCAGGCCTCGTCGGGAAGGTGGCAGACCCATCCAATCAGCCGATCGAACACGGACCGCAACGTCGGGTCGGTCCGACTCTCCGGGGTCAACGTCCCGAACAGCCTTCGGTTGACCTCGACATACGACCAGATGAAAAACCGACCGGCGAGCAGACCCGCGCCCCAGATCGCGATCCCCACGAGCCAGGTCAAGACCCTGGTCGTCACGTCGTTCTCGGCGGGGGGGGGCCACGCCAGGTCCAGGGCCGCGAGTTTCGTGGGCAACTGCCTCGGAATGTAGGGGTAAACCGCCGGACAGACCGCCGGCAAGAGCAAGAGCAGCCAGAACGGATAAAAGAAGACGGAGAAGAATCGCTTGACGTCGTCCTGCGCCGAGGCCCGTTGATCGCCGTCGGGTTCCGGTGCGGGGACCGGGGCCGGTGGGTTTCGCCATCCCCGTTCCCTGAACCATTGGATCACCGAGTGAATCGCCCCCCGAAACGCCTCGACGTTATCCTTGACGATCTGGGTTAAGGATCGATCGTCCTCCAGATACGCCTTGAGACGGTCGCGCGTGGCCTCCCGGTTCGGGTCCGCGTAGAACGCGATCAGGAACATCAGGGCGAAGAACAAGGTGCTGAAGAACGCCGCGACGATCCGGGCCGCCAGATCCTGATGCCAAAAAAGATTCATCACACCGTAAGTCGATCCCAACAATCCGACCAGCATGGCGTAGAAGCCGACGATCAGGGACACGACGACCAGATTACCGACCACGAACCTGCCGATCAGGTCCGACACGAAGAAGATCCGAAACACGATCCAACCCAGGGTCAGGATGAAGATCAGTTTCTGCGCCGTCGCCAGATCGAACGAAAGCCAGGCCGCGAGGGAGCCCAGCAGCACCGTGGCATACCGGGAAGCGCGATAATAAGGCCACATACGCTGATCTCCACGCGACGACCTGGGGGATGGGCTTTTCGTTGAACACGATGATCGTGCTCGAATGCGACGCGTTCAACACAAAAGATGGCGAGATCGACGGAATCGATCGGTTCACGGAGGGAATCCATGGGCCGTGATCGCCGGCCCGGCCGCGCGGGTCAGCCGGTCGTGACAGGAACACCCCGGGTTTCGGTTCTCAGGGAAATTGCCCTTGAAGTCCCGCGATCACGAGAGTTAAGCTCGTCCGCGGGGTGGCGTGTCACCCCGTACTCACGTCCCGATATTTGAGTCCCGCCAACATTTTCGGTGGCTTCGGCGTCGGTGTCTTCCTCGCCACGCGTGAGGATCGTCCGTCGCGAAACCGCCTCGAGGTGCGTTCATGCGCCGCCGTGGATTCACGCTGATCGAATTGCTCGTGGTCATCGCGATCATCGCCGTCTTGATCGCCTTGCTCTTGCCCGCGGTCCAGTCGGCCAGGGAGGCCGCACGTCGCGCCCAGTGCCTGAACAATTTGAAGCAAATCGGGCTGGCGCTGCATAATTATCACTCCGTGAACGACTGTTTCCCACCCGCCGGGCTACCGGTCCGTTCGGCCACCACGGGCGCCACGCTGCACAACGCCAGTTACAGCGCCCAGGCGAGGATGATGCAGTTCGTCGAGCAGGGCGCGCTTTACAACTCGATGAACTTCGACTACGGCTGTTTCAACTCGGTCGACGTCTATGGCAACGCCGCGAACTCCACGGCGACGGATAAGCGACTGGCGGTCTACCTTTGCCCCTCCTCCCACGTCCCGGGCTTCAACGTCACCAGGGTCACCGGGCAGAGCTTTCCCGCTCCGGGAACCAGTTATTTCGCCTCGACGGGTTCCAGTCTCGAGTGGGACTCTCGGCAGTCGAACGGCCCACCCAATGGCGTGTTTCAGTACAGCGGCCCTCCCATCGGAATGCGCGACGTCACCGACGGCAGCAGCAACACCATCGCCTTCGGTGAGTGGCGAATCGGCAGTGGGAATATCAACATGGTCACCATCCCGTCCGACGTCATTTACATGAATCAGTACCCCGCCGGCGTGTCCAGGAACACGCCCAGCATGAGCCTCCCGGCCGCCAACGCCAATGGGAACCTCATCGCCTGGCTCACCCTCTGCCGTCAACGAAACGTTCCCGGGGTCACCGCCCATCGCAGCGGAGGAAACACCACCCATCTGGGACAGGCCTGGGCTTTCGCCCTGCCCGCCTATAGCGTCGGCAACACGGTGATGACACCCAATTCCCAGTTTCCGGTCTGCATGACCGCGGTGCTGGGAACGCAGAACTCTCCCGGGGCCTACGGTCTGGCGAGCTTTCACCCGGGCGGGGCGAACGTCGTCATCGCCGATGGCTCGGTGAGGTTCCTCAAGAACACCACGAATCTCAACGCGTTCTGGGCCCTCGGCTCCAGGAACGGCGGCGAGGTCGTCTCGGCCGACGCCTTCTGAGCGGGCGATTTCCTCGGAATCGAGGGGTGCCGAGGGTGATTCCCAATCACCCTCAGCGCGGCCGAATCCGCTCCGGGGTCTCGGGCGCGAGGATCTTCGGCGTCAGCGCGATCACCGTGTCGAACGGGTCGCGGTTCTCCTTGGAGAGGGGCAAGTGAATCCCCCCGTCGACTTGCCTGGTCTCCAGGAGCTTCGCCGAACCCAGTCGCCGAGGCGCGTGGTCCACCAGGGCCTCTGGCAGGACCACGGGAACTTCGGGATTGAGGATGTGCAAATAGATCGATCCGCTTGAATCAGCGATCGAGCGGGTCGAGACCCCCCAGGGGTGAGGCGGCACGGGACCTGGCCGGGTCTTCTGGATGGAGACTCCGTTTTTCTCCAGCCAACGCCCGACCTCGCTCAGCCGGTCCACCGTGTCCTTGGAAAGACCTCCGTCGGGCAGCGGCGCGACGCCCAGCAGGTAGTTGGACCCATGGCCCGCGGAACGGGCGAGTTGTCGGATCAGTTCACCCGTGGGCCTGGGTCGCGTCTCCCGGAGGTCGTAACCCCAGGACCGGGAGAGCGGCTCGCGGAACTCCGAGACCAGGGACGCTTCCGGCGCGACGTCCCCCGCGTTCGGCGGAAGCCGATGGATCACCTGGACGTCCTCACCGGGTTTCGGCGTCTGACGGTGGTCGTTGGCGATCAAGGCCGACGGCTGAAGCTCACGGATCAGAGCGTACGTGTTCTCCAGGTCCCAGGGGGCGTCGGGCTTGTCCCAGAGCCCTTCGAACCAGAGACCGGCGATGGGCCCGTAGTTCGAGCAAAGCTCGCGGACCTGTCCCTGGTAGTAGGCGACGTAGTTCGCCCAGTCTCCGGCCGGCTCGCGGCCGGCGAACCGCCCGGTCTTTCCCAGAGGAAAATAGTCGGGGTGGTGCCAGTCGAGCAACGCGTAAGAGAGGAACAGAGGCATGTTCTGTTCATGGCAAGCGTTGGCCAGCGCTTTGAGGGGGTCCTTGCCGAAGGGGGTCGCGTCGACGACGTCGTAACGCGTGAGTTCGCTGCCGAAGAGGCAGAAGCCGTCGAAGTGCTTCGCGGTGAAGGTCAGGTGGCGCGCCCCCGCGGATTTCGCCGCGCGAACCCAGGCGGCGGCGTCGAAGGCCGAGGGATTGAATCGGGACGGGAGCTTCTCGTACTCGGTCAGCGGCAGCCGGTCCCGTTCCATCACCCGCTCCCCCTTGCCGAGCAGGCTGGAAACGCCCCAGTGGAAGTACAGGCCGAACCGAGCGTTCTCGAAGGCGACTCGCGCCGCGGCGCGGTCCAAGGGTTTGGGAGGGTCTTGCGCGCGCGAGGTCGTCGCGGAAGCGATCAACGCGACGACGAGGAGCCAGGGTCGCGAGACTCGCACGGGATTCCTCCCCCGAACTGGATGCCCGACCGAGTTGTGGAATCGATCAAGCCCCACGATGGCGAGCGTGGGCGTCGCGGTCAAGGCGCGAGGGCGTCGGCGCCTGGCCTGGCGCCTTGCCGTTCGACTCGAGTGAGGCCGTGGTCCGCGAGGTCGACGCCTTGACAATTGAACACGTCGAGATCCTTGGATAAATTCGCCTCAAGCCGACGCCACGAAGTCATCGGCGAGGCGTTCGAGGACTTCCACGGTCATCTGGCAGGGCACGTTCTCGCGAAGTCCCGTGGTCTCGTCGTAGGCGATTCGTGAGAGGGTGAGGGTGCCGTCCTTGCGGAGGATCGCCTCGTAGTAGGTGCGTCGGGCGTTGCGGCGGCTCGGGGACTGGCTGCGGACGGAGACCGCGCCGGCCTCGCGGTCGTGCTCGAGGACCTTGAGCGGTTCCATCAGGTAGGTGACGCGCGCCGCGACCCGGTCCGCCCAGGCCCGGAGCGCGTCCTGGGAGCGTTCGGCGCGGTCGGCGGCGGTGTAATCCAGCCGTTCGAAAGCCAGGCCGACGGGACCGGCGGCGGTCAGTTCCAGGGCCAGGCGATGGCCGGCGTCGTCGACCTCGATGGCGCAAGGGAACGTGGTCGGGGCGGGTCGGTGGTCAACCGCGTTTGCGATCTCTCGGCTCAGGCTCATGAGAAGATCCTCCAATCGGCCGGACCGCGTGGTCCGCGCCGTCGAATGACAGGAGGGTGGGTCGCCCGTCGACGACGGTCTCGATGTGGACCGGTCTCGACCAGAGGCGGTTCAGGTGTCGGAGCGTGTCCTGCGCGTGATCGAGCTTCAGATCCAGTCCGAAGTGTTCGTGGAACAGGTAGAGCTCGCCCCGGTTCCGGAAGTTTCCGTCCTTGACGCGAATGATCGGCTGCCCGAAATTCGTGAGGTTGAAGAGCAGCCGTTCCTTGATCTTCTTGAACTCGCGACTCTCGATCTCGTACGTCTCGTTGTGGTCATTGTGTTTGAAGCTGAACAGCCCGTGCCGCCTGCAAAAATCAGGGGTCAAGAAGGTGTCGATGAAGGTGACGTCGGAGTGGAGCCTGCGAACCTCGAAGATCTTCTCACGGCCCAAGCCGAGCTGTCGGTCCCAGCGCCTCCTGGCCTCGTAGTCGTCGCACTCCTCGTATTCGGGGCCGAACCGCCCCTTGTTCCAACGCTCCTCGACGTCGCGCAGCAGCTCGATGCCAAGCTTGTAAGGATTGAGCCGTCCTGGCGAGGTCGCCATCGTCCCGGAGTGGTGGTCGGCGTAGTCGATCAACTCGGAGGGGTGGAGCGTTCGGGTGGTCATGATGGTCGAGTGCCAGAAGCTCGCCCAACCCTCGTTCATGATCTTGGTTTGCCCCTGGGGGGCGAAGTAATACGCCTCCTCACGGATGATCGCCAGAACCTCGTGCTGCCAATGGTTGAGCGGGGCGTGCTCCAGCAGGAAGAACAGGACGTCGCGCTCGGGATTCTCGGGGAACTGCTTG
Organism: Isosphaeraceae bacterium; assembly: GCA_050249155.1. GTDB lineage: Bacteria > Planctomycetota > Planctomycetia > Isosphaerales > Isosphaeraceae > JBFWRA01. The sequence goes on from JBFWRA010000062.1 coordinate 5,978, forward strand.
GCCTTCTGTTTTTCGACCTCCTTGAGCCGTTGTTGTTCCTTGAGGAACACGGGCGGGTTGACGAAGCTGTCCATGTAGTCCTTGCTGCGCATCCGGTGGCTGGTTTCGGGGGCCTCCTCCTCCTCGTCGCTCAACCGGGCGCGGTTCCTTGGGTCGTCCCGTCGCTTGATGGCGGTCGAGTGGACGTCGATCAGGTTTTCCAGGGACAGGCAACTGTCGATGAAGCTCTCGACGACGTCCTCTCCATAACGCTCCATGTAGGATCGGATGCGATTGCCGTGGTTGGCCGTCTCGTCCATCATCTTCCGGCTGGTGTGACTGAAATAGACGTTGTTCTTGAAAAAGTCATTGTGCCCGTAAACGTGAGCCATCACCAGTTTTTGATCAACGAGCTGATTGCAGCGCAGGAGGTAGGCGTAGCACGGGTCGTTGTTGATGACCATCTCGTAGATCTTCTGGAGTCCGTAGCGGTAGCCCTTGGAGAGCTGCTGGTACTCCATGCCGAACCGCCAGTGCGGGTAGCGCGTGGGGAACCCTCCCAGCGCGGCGATCTCGGACAGTTCGTCGTAGTCGAGGACTTCAAAAATCGTGTCGTAAAAGTCCAACCCAAAGTCCCGGGCGTGTTGCTCGGTCTCGGCTTGCAGCGCCCGGAGGTCGGCGGGCAGGTCGTGCGAGCTGGTCATGGTCGACATGGCGGACGGCCTCGGGCTGGGAAGGTCGGGGATTCGGGTCATCCTCGAGGGCGGTTGAACCGTTCAGGGAACGTAGCGACACGGCGGAAGCGGAGAAGTTGATACCCATGGACGCTTCAGGACGGCGACACGGAACGTTAGCGTCCTCGGCCAAGGAATTCCTTGATCGAGTCGTAGATGCCATCCTTGTTACGAATCTCGGAGAGCGCGAGGTTGGGAACGTTTTCGAATGCCTCCTCAAGTTCTCGGTAGAATTCGCCAGAGCCGTAAGGGCTTTCCACCTGCCCGTAGCCGAAGAGGTTGCATTTGGGTAAGAGGTGGTCACGCAGGAGGTTCACGCAACTTCGGTTGTCCTCGCCCCAGTTGTCTCCGTCGGAGAAGTGCAACACGTAGACGTTCCAATCGACGTGGGGGTGGTCGGCCTCGATGATCTTGTGGGCGAGTTGATAGGCGGAACTGATCCTCGTGCCGCCACTTTCCCGGGTGTGATAAAACGTGTGCTGGTCGACTTCCCTGGCCACGGCGTCGTGGATGACGTAGCGGGTGGTGACACCGTCGTACTGGCTTTTGAGCCAGGTGTCGATCCAGAACGCCTCGATGCGCACGATCTCCTTCTGGTCGTCGGTCATCGAGCCGGAGACGTCCATGAGGTAAAGGACCACGGCGTTGGAGGTGGGTTTGGCGATGGGGTTCCAGGAGCGGTAGAGCTTGTCCTCGCGAACGGGGATGACCAGGGGATCGGCGGGGTTGTACGTATTGGAGGCGATTTGCCGCTTGAGGGCTTTCTTGTAGGTTCGTTTGAAGTGTCGGAGGCTCTCGGGGCCGGCCTGGCGAATCCCGGTGTACCTGTCCTTCTCCTCGACGATGTTGGCCTTGCCCTTGGGTTCAATCCGGGGGAGGGCCAGTCCTTCTCCGAGCAGTTCGGCGAGTTCGTCGAGGGTCAGCTCGACTTCCAGGATGTGGTTGCCGGGGGCGTCCCCAGCCTCACCCGCGCCGGGCTCTCCCTCGCCGGAGCGGCCGATGGGGGTGCCGACGTCACCGGGGCCCTGGCCGACGCCGCCGCGGCCCTTGGTGCCGTAGCGGAACTCGGGGATGTCGATTTGGGGGAGCGGGATGGAGACCAGCTCGCCCCCGGTCCGGCCGATCATTTCGCCCTGCGAGATGTATTTTCGCAGGTCGCTCTTGATCTTGCCGCGGACGATCTGTTTGAACCGGTTCTCGTCCCGCTCGATTTTTCGCACCACGGCCCATGAGCCCTCGCCGAGGTCGGCGGCCGGATCGGTCCGCCGGTCAGTTCCCTTGGTTCTGAACGCTCGCCAGGTTTCCCCAGGCGCGGCGGTTCACGCCGACGACCCGGGGATTCCGGCCGAAATGGGGTTCCAAAGATCGTGCTAAGTCGCTTGAAGAGGTTCGTCGGGTGGGACAACTACGCGGAGATTGTCGCGCTCCCTCGTGCAATTCTTATTCCGGCACCCTCGCCGTGGAAACCCCCCGCCTCGTTTTTATGGTCCCGAAGATGCGCTGGAATCAATAAAGTACGTCGCTGACGGCGATCCGGCCGACCTCCCGGCCATCCAGAACGACGGGCGCTTGCTCGCCCCGGGAGAACATCCGATGCTCCTGGTAACTCGGCGACGGCGAGGGGCCCGTCGGCCCACCGTAAACCTCGATCCGACCCTTCGGAACGTTCACCACCCAGTACACGGGGATGCCCGCCTCGGCGTAGGCCCGAAGCATCACCCCCTGATCGTCGGCCAGGCTCGTGTCGGCGACCTCCACGATCAACGGGACGTCCGATGGCGTGGGATCGCGCTTGAGGTAGTCCGCGGGTAGACCCCGAACGCACTTGAGGTCGGGCTCGGGAAGCCTGTCGCGACCGAGGTCGATCGGTTGCTCTTGCTCCAGAAAGAATCCTTCCCCCAGCAGCCTGCCGAGCAGGGTGTCGAGGAGGGTCAACGCGGTGATATGCGGTCGATTCTTGGTCACGTCGGCGACCTTCTGAACGATCTGACCGTCCCAGAGGATCACCCGGGGGGCCTTCGCCAGCGCTCCGGACTCGGCGATCCGCTGGTACATCTCCGTCGTGATCCGAAACGGACGAAAGCCGTTCGTCGGGCTCGACGTCGCGGGAGTGGGGGTGGTCGCGGTCGCCAACGAGGGCCTCCTTCCTCAGTCTCAAAACAGAACGTCGCTGACGGCGATCCGGCCGACCTCCCGGCCGTCCAGAACGACGGGCGCTTGCTCACCCCGGGAGAAGATCCGATGCTCCTGGTAACTCGGCGACGGCGAGGGGCCGCTCGGCCCGCCGTAAACCTCGATCCGACCCTTCGGAACGTTCACCACCCAGTACACGGGGATGCCCGCCTCGGCGTAGGCCCGAAGCATCACCCCCTGATCGTCGGCCAGACTCGTGTCGGCGACCTCCACGATCAACGGGACGTCCTGGAACGTGGGCGTCCGTTCTCCGTAATCCCTCGGATTTCCCCGAACGAATTTGAAGTCAGGCTCGGGAACCCGGTCGCGACCGAGAAGAACGGGCTGTTCGTGCTCGACGAAATAGCCGTCGGGAGTGAGCTTGACGAACAGCGTGAGCAGGAGATTCGAGGCTGTGACGTGAGGGGGATTCTTGCTCATGTCCGCAGCCTTCTGAACGATCTGTCCATCCCAGAGGATCACCCGTCGAGCCTACTCCAGCGCTCCCGACTCGACGATC